>DASRQP010000027.1:0-11174 GCA_035696585.1 Candidatus Acidiferrales bacterium
AGGGACAAACGATTTTGCGTGAGGCATTGCTGCTGGCTGATCACAATGCGTATCACCTTGGACAGGTCGTTTTGCTGCGGCGCCTGCTGGGAGCGTGGGCCGAGGCGTAGAGGTCGCTTAGCGAATTAAACAAGCCAGGAATCCTCAAACCAGACAAGGAAATCAGAATTGAAAAATAAATCTGCGGTGATTGAAGCAAACGGTGTTTCAAACGAGAAGCGCGAAGCTGTGTTTGATGCGTTTCGGCGCTGGGGCTATCTCGAAGCGACGCTCGATCCACTGGGGGATTTTAAGCCGGAGCGAGTGCCGGAGCTTGAGCAGCTTACGGGAGAAGTGGCCGATGAAGCTCGGCGGATTTACTGCGGGACGGTCGGTGCCGAGTTCATGCACATCCTCGACGCCGAGCGGCGTCGCTGGATTCAAGAACGACTGGAAGCGCCCGCGCCGGAGACCGATCGCGCGCGAATTCTGGAGCGGCTGGTGCGCGCGGAATTGTTTGAACAAGTGGTCCAGAGCCGGTATCTCGGCAATAAGAGATTCTCGCTCGAGGGATTAACTGCGCTGATTCCTCTGCTCGATGAAGCTCTGGAGACAGCGGCGGAAAATGGAGTCGAGGAAATTGTTCTGGGGATGAGCCATCGCGGGCGACTGAACGTGATGATTCACATCGTGGGGCGGCCGGCGGAGGATATTTTTGCGCGATTCGAAGAAGTGGACGCGCGCAGCGAGCTGGGCGGCGGCGACGTGAAATATCACATTGGCGCAACGGGCGAGTACACGACGCGCAATGGGAAGACGCTGGGAATTCATCTGGTGTCGAATCCGAGTCATTTGGAAGCGGTGGATCCGGTTGCGCTGGGGCGAGCGCGCGCGAAACAGACGCGCCGCGGCGAAGAGGGGATCGCGAAAGTGCTCCCCGTGGTGTTGCACGGCGATGCCGCGTTTGCCGGACAGGGAATCTGGGCCGAGACGCTGAATTTCTTGATGATTGACGGGTTTTCGGTTGGCGGCAGTGTGCACGTCATTGTGAATAATTTAATTGGATTCACCGCGGTCCCGAGTGAGTGCCAGTCATCTAGGTTCGCGTCCGACATTGTGAAGCGGCTGCCCGTTCCGATTTTCCACGTGAACGCGGAAGATCCGGACGCAGTGGTGCGTATTGCGCGGCTCGCAGTCGAGTATCGCTACGCGTTTCAAAGCCCGGTGGTAATCGATTTGATTGGTTACCGGCGCTACGGTCACAGCGAAATCGACGACCCCACCATCACTCAGCCATTGCGCTACCGAAAGATTCAGGCGCATCCGCCGCTGTGGAAACTGTACGCGGAGAAGACCGGCGCGGATCCGGCGAGCACGGTTGAAGAAGTTCGCTCCGAATTCGAGGCGGCGCAGAAAAACGCCGTGAACTTCGAGAAAATTCCGAGGATGTGGCAGCTCCCGCCGTACTGGAACAATTTTAAGGGTGGCCGCTATAAACCGGAGTTCGAAGTGGACACGGGAGTGCCGGAGGACGAACTTCATGAGATTACGGCGAAACTGACAACCTATCCGGATGGTTTCGCGATTCATCCGAAAATAAAAAAACTGCTCGAACAGCGCGCAGCCATGGGCGCGGGGAAAAGTCTGGTGGATTACGGTATGGCGGAGGCGCTGGCGTTTGGCTCGTTGTTGATGGAAGGCGTTCCCGTGCGGTTGAGCGGCGAAGACAGCAAGCGCGGAACATTCAATCAGCGGCACGCGGCGCTGATCGATACGCAAACCGAGGCGGAATTCATCCCGTTGTCGAATTTGTCGCCCGAACAGGCGCGATTCGAAGTGTATAACACAGCGCTTTCCGAAGCCGGAGCAATGGGGTTCGAATACGGGTTCAGTCGCGATTTTCCGGAGGCGCTCGTGCTGTGGGAGGCGCAGTTCGGAGATTTTGCGAACGGCGCGCAGGTGATTATCGATCAATTTATTGCCGCGGGCGAAGACAAATGGAGGCTGCTTTCGGGGCTCGTGCTGTTGCTACCTCACGGTTATGAAGGGCAAGGACCGGAGCATTCAAGCGGGCGCATCGAACGATATTTGCAGCTGGCAGCGCGTGACAACATTCAAGTGTGCCAGCCGTCGAATGCCGCGCAATATTTTCACTTGCTGCGACGTCAAGCGCTGCGGCGGTGGCG
The DNA here is from genome assembly GCA_035696585.1 of Candidatus Acidiferrales bacterium. Classification (GTDB taxonomy): domain Bacteria; phylum Acidobacteriota; class Terriglobia; order Acidiferrales; family UBA7541; genus DAHUXN01. The sequence goes on from DASRQP010000027.1 coordinate 2,166, forward strand.
CAAGCCGCTAGTCGTGTTCACTCCGAAAAGCATGTTGCGCAATCCAGTAGCGGCGTCGCCGATTGCGGATTTTTCGCGACCGCGATTCCAGACGGTACTGCCGGACACGGAAGTGCAACAACCGGAGCGCGTGCTGTTCTGTACGGGCAAAATCGGGCACGAACTGGCTGCGGAGCGAAAACGACGGAACGATGCATCGACGGCGATCGTGTCTGTCGAGCAAATGTATCCGTTCCCGGAAAAGGAATTGGAGGAAATTCTGGCTGCATATTCGTCGGCGCAGGATTTTGTGTGGGTGCAGGAAGAACCGGCGAATATGGGCGCATTGAATTTTGTCATGTCGCGACTCAAACGCGTACTGCGCGGGCACGCGCTGCGTTCCGTGAAGCGTTCAGCGAGTGCCAGCCCAGCGACTGGCTCGGCAAAGGCGCACGAGTTGGAGCAGAAGACGTTGTTGGCGCTGGCGTTCGGGACAGGGAAAACGTAAGGCGTTCAAGATATATTTCCTTTGGTGTTTCAGTCGGTCGAGTTTGCCCGTTATTTTTCGATAGGATTGTTTCCGTAAAACCTATTGCATCCGCGTTTCACCATGAAGTTGCTGAGTGGTCGTACCCTCCGAAATACCAGCGTATGCCGATCGTGTTGTAAATGCCGAGAGGTTCTTTGTTTGGGCCCGAGTCGAAAGCTCCTAGACTTTGGTCGAATGGGCTGAACGACGTAACGCCATGATTGGTGACGCGCAATTCGAAATGCTTGGGCAGTTGAATGGCGAGGCCCATCGTGCGTTCCCATGCCAGAGGAGCCATCGAGTACGTATATTTCACTTGGGGAATGTTATTGCCGAAGAAGAAATTCGGCTGGAAGAAAAAATAAGCATGCTTGAGTGGCGTGCGAGCGAAAGGTTGAAATTCGATGTAACCGCCGATGATGTAACGCGCGAACGCGCTGCACGTCGGCTGAGGTTGATTGCAACGGCCAAGATCCGGTTCATTGTGGGGTGGCGCGAGTTCGAAATCGCCGTAGCCGCGCAGGAAGTTCTTGCCGAAAAGCAACCGACCCTGGTTGTAGTCCTTCGAGGAAGAGACTTGCGAAGAGTCTTGCGACGCTGTTTGAGAGGAGATTTCTTGCGTCTGAGCGGGCGCTTGCGCTGCGGCAGCGGCGCAGAAGAGCAGAAATGCAGCGAGCGAAGTCAGGAACGGATGAAATGCACTAAAGAACTTGTGAGGCAGAGATCGTGAGCTTCGCATAGAACTCCTCTTTTCTTTGACTGACGTTGCAATACCGATGCAGGATTCCCAGCGGCCCGTGCGCAAATGGCGGCGGAGATCAGTGAAGTCCCACCGAGCCGCGAACCGATTCGATTAATTTGGCCGAATCGTAACCGACGCCATCCTTGAACACGAGTTCCGTTTTTTCGATGTCGGCAATTCTTGTGGACGGATCGCCGCCGACGACGATGAGATCTGCCTGTTTGCCGGCGGCGAGCGTGCCGATGTGGTCGTCTTCGCCGAGGAAACGCGCGCCGTTTTCAGTGTAAATGTGAATGGCTTCGGCGGGAGTGAAGCCCGCCTCGACGAGAAGTTCCAATTCACGCTGGTCGCCGAAGCCCGCAAGGTCGCCGCCGTAGCCGGTTGGATCTTCGCCAGCGAGGAGGACGCCGCCGGCCTTAACGAAGTCGCGCTCGAACTGCATTTCTTTCTTGAGAAGCGCAGGCCAGGGAGAATTCGGATTTTCGGAAATGATGGAGCGCGTCGCAAGATAGTCGATGGCAGCTTCGGGAAGCAGGGCGTCGATAACGCGGGGTTCGAGCGGCGGCTGATTGGGAGCGAGCGTTTCAAAAACAACGATGGTTGAAGTGACGGCGACGTGATGTGCCACGAGATCGCGAATCGTGCTCTGCACGGGCTCGCTTTCGATGTCGATACCGGCGAGAGTTTTTGCGGTGAGCTGCTGCGCAGGGCAGACGTCCGGCGTTTTGCCAGGGTCGAATTCCGTGTCAACCATGAGCCCGTGCTCAAGATCGTCAATGCCGAGCGCTGCAGCCTCCTTGAAACCGACGGAGCACAAGTGGCCGGTCACTTTGATGCCGCGCTTATGCGCTTCTTGGATAGCGGCGCCGAGGTCCGCGCGCGTGACGTGCATGTAGGCTTTGAATGATGTGACGCCTTCGTCGGCCCAGAAGTCGACAGTCTTGCGCGCGTCGTCGGGACCAGAAAGCTCGTGCATTTGCGGCGTGAACGAACCCGCTCCCTCAAGATACGGGCCAGTGACGTGGATTTTCGGCCCGGCGAGCTTGCCCGCATCGATCAATTTCTTCAATTCCAGGTCAGTGTAGGGCTCGATGCTGCCGGTGGTGCGCAGCGAAGTGACGCCATTCGCGAGATACAGGCGCGGAAAGCTGAAGCCCATCTCATTGTAGATGGCCACTGCGGTGCGGCCGCCGGAGGGGTAGAACATGTGTTCGTGCATGCCGACAAGGCCGGGCAGGACGGTCTTGTTGGAGAGATCGAGGACCTGGGCGCCAGCGGGGACCGAGGCGCTTGAGGAGTTGCCGATAGATTGAATCTTATCGCCGGAGATGATGATGGTTTGGTCGTCGTGCGCTGGCGAGCCGGTGCCGTCGATCACGCGGACGTGCGTGAGCGCAATAACGGGCGCACTTACTTTGACGAATTCGCGGACGCCGGGGGCAAGCGATGCCGGTGTGGTTTGCGCGTGCAGCGGAGACGCGAACATGCAGATAAAACAGCAGACTAATAGTGGTGCCCTTGCGAATCTCGTCATTGATTGTGTCCTTTCGCGAACACGCTGAAAGAAAGTGCGTAGCATAAAGTGTTCACGCTGCGTAGCCACTCCGAACGCGCGCCATTTTGCTCCACCAGGCGCGCAGAGGCAACGGGGAATGCATAATGACGCTGTGACGAGCCGTGTAAGCACGAAGTTCAGCCCATAGTAAATATGAGCCTGATGCATCGACAACATTGATTTACATGTATTGACGCCCACGGCAGCGCGGAATAGTCTGGCGTGTTTTTCTGTTCGAGGTGAAGGATGAAGATAGAAGCGTTCGAGCTGGAGCGATGGCAATCCGTTTGGGAAAACCGCGTGGAGTTGAACATCGCGGAGAGTGGAGTCGAGCCGTTAAGCGTTCGGGAACTCGTGGGCGATGGCGTGGATTTGCAGCGCGTGCTCGATACACGCTTGGGGTATCCGCAAACGAATGGCAGCGAAGAACTGCGCGGACGGATCGCGGCGCTTTACCCCAGCGCGAAGGCGGAGAACGTCCTGGTGACGTGCGGCGGTGCGGAAGCCAATTATTTAGTGACTTGGGGGCTAATCGAGCGCGGCGACGAAGTGATTTTCATGCAGCCAAATTATATGCAGGTGGCGGGGCTGGCGCGCGGATTTGGCGCGCACGTCAAGCCGTGGTGGCTACACGAAGAATTGCGGTGGGCGCCGGACGTCGATGAGCTGTCGCGAGTGGTGACGCCGAAAACGAAGATGATCGCGGTTTGCAATCCGAGCAATCCGACCGGAGCTGTGTTCGGTGAAGAGACAATGGACGCGATTTGCGCGGCAGCGCAAAAAGTGGGCGCTTGGATTTTGGCCGATGAGGTATATCGCGGCGCGGAATTCAGCGGAGAAACGACGCCCAGTTTTTACGGACGATACGAGCGCGTGCTGTGCACGGCGGGTTTGTCGAAAGCATATGGATTGCCCGGGCTTCGGACCGGGTGGCTTGTTGGGCCGGCCGAGATGGCGGAAAAATTGTGGGGTTATCACGATTACACAAGCATCGGGCCCACCATGCTGACGGACCGGATCGCTTCGCTGGCGCTTAAGCCGGAGCGGCACGCGCGATTGCTTGAGCGCACGCGAAAGATTTTGCGCGACAATTATCCGGCTATGCGCGACTGGCTGCGCAAACACGAGGATTTGTTCACGCACGTGCCGCCGCGCGCGGGCGCGATTGCATGGATCGGATTTCGCAAAAAATGGAATTCGGCAGATGTTGCTGAGGAATTGCGGGCGAAGAAGGGCGTATTGCTTGTGCCGGGTGAGCAGTTTGCAATGCCGGGATATTTGCGCATTGGTTTTGGCGAAGATGTGGGAAAGTTACGAAAGGCGCTCGGAAGACTTGATGAATGGATCGCAGAGCGGCCGCAAGCGAGCGTAAAGTAAGAATATTGTGATACGAAACGCTCCCATTTGAGGCCGCGTCGAATCATGGTTAAAGGCGTGAGTGCTGTTAGGAGGCATTTTCATGAGTGCGGAATCTTCAACTAAGAATCGCAGTCCGCTTTGGGCAGGCGTCATTGTTGCGGCGGTCATTGTGGTATGGGTGAGTTTGCCCGCCACCCGTCGGCTGACACGGAGTTTCTTTGGGTCCCTGCGCATGCAGAAAGTTCAGGCGGTCAATGTGGACCTGTCCAGCTTCGTTGGTCCAAATGCAAATGCCACGTTGCAGCAGATGGTCAGCCAAATGATTTCTGATAAGGTGACCGTGACAGCGAACGAGAAAACTCAAGCCGTGCCAGACTCCGCCACTGCGAGCCAACTCGCGGGTTTTCACGTGAAATTGTTGGGTGCGAGAAAGGACTTGCCCGAGCTGGCCGTTGCGGGCACGCATGCGTTTGACCTGACCGTGGATCGTGCCAGACTGCAAGCGATTCTAAAGGAGGCGGGACGCTCGGACTTGGCGCTGCCGCAATCGATCGACGGGGCGACCGTCGACGTGAAAATTCCGCGCACAGTCCGCGCGCGATACGGGAATTGCCCAGGCCGTCCGAGCGCTACGGCGGACGTCGCAACTCCGACGCCGTCGTCGATGCAATACACCGACTGCCTCATTTTGACCGAAGGCCCGAGTCCGGAAGTGAAAGTTCCTTCCGGGCTTGATATCCAGCAACTTGCGGAAATCGGGCTGGAACTTGCGGGAATGACGCCGGTGCAAGCACAGCAGTTTCTTAAGAACGTAAATTGGAAATCGACGCTCGGCGTTTCAATACCTCGCTTCATGCGTTCGTATGAAACCGTGCAGGTTAATGGAGTGCAAGGCACGCTGCTGAATATGGCGGGTCGGCGCGGGCCGACATATGCGCTTCTTTGGGCGAAGGATGGAACCGTATATTCACTGACAGGATTTGGAAATTCCGGCGACGCTGTTTCATTAGCGAACTCGGTTCAGTAAGAGCGAGGAGCCGCAGCTGACCGAATCGAATCAGTACGCGATACAAACTCAGGATTTGCGCAAGGAGTATGGGAACAAGGTAGCTGTTCGCAAGCTGTCGCTTACCGTGCCACGCGGATCAATTTTTGGTTTCCTCGGTCCGAACGGCGCGGGTAAGAGCACTTCGGTGAAAATGCTTCTTGGGCTGGTAAAGCCGACGAGCGGCAAAGCATTCTTGCTCGGCGAGCGCGCCAGCGAAGTGGAAGTACGACGCAAAATTGGTTTCCTGCCTGAACACTTCCGGTTTTACGAGTGGCTGACTCCCGCGGAACTTCTTCGGCTACACGGGCGGCTTTGCGGAATGGCCGCAGCGCGGCTGCGCCAGCGCATTCCGGCGATGCTTGATCTAGTAGGTCTTACGCCGCATCGCGACAAACGCGTCCACGATTTTTCCAAGGGCATGATGCAGCGGATCGGATTGGCGCAAGCGTTGATTCACGACCCAGAGATTATTTTCCTGGATGAGCCGACTTCGGGCCTGGATCCCATGGGGCGACGATTGGTGCGCGACGTGATTCGCGCGCAGCGAGAGCGCGGCGCAACTGTGTTCCTGAATTCGCACCTGCTCAGCGAGGTGGAAGTTACGTGCGACAACGTCGCGTTCCTGAAAGATGGTGAGGTAGTCGCGGCGAAGGATTTGCGCACATTGGGTGAGAGTGAAATCCACGTCGTAGTCCGTGCACGGAAGCTTTCGCCAAAGGTCGTGACCGGACTCGCGGTTTGGACGACAGCTGCGAATCTCGAGGGCGAGCAGCTCACCATGACGGCGCGTTCGAGCGAAGTTCTTCCCGATGTACTGCGATATCTGACCGGCTCAGGAGCGGATATCCATTCCTTCGTTCCGGAACGAGCGTCACTGGAAGATTTGTTCGTTCGGATCATGGGCGAAGATCGAGGACTGTGAATGGGCTGCTGGGTGATGGCGGGTATTACGTTTCGCGAAGCGGCACGAAAGAAAATTCTGTGGACTGCGCTGCTCGCCGGAATCGGCTTTCTGGCGCTCTTTGGCATTGCTCTGCACTACCAGATCGAAGATTTCGGCGTGCATTCGACAGCGCCTTTTATTCGCTACCAGATACTAAGCGCGATGCTGATGGTTGGGCTATATGTCGTGGATTTGCTCGCGGTGGTCATGACGATCCTGACCTCCGTGGACACAATCTCCGGAGAAATCAGCTCTGGTACGATTCACGCCATTGCCACGAAGCCCATTCCCCGTTGGCAGATTCTGATCGGCAAGTGGATTGGATTCGTGGGAATGATCGCTGGATTTGTTGCTTTGACATTCGGCGGAACGATTGCCGTTGCGTATTGGATGGGCGGTGTGCTGCCAGAGAATCCGATTCATGGCGCCCTCCTCGTCTTTCTGGAGTGTTTGCTGGCTCTATCCGTGACGTTCATGTTCGGAACCTGGTTTTCCACCCTGACGAACGGCGTGATTGTGATCGGTTTGCACGGACTTGCGTTCATGGGCGGCTGGCTGGAGCAAATGAGCGGGTTCACGGAAAGCGCGCGGCTCGTGACGGTAGGAGTGGTCACGAGCTTGATCATGCCAAGTGAATCGATTTGGCGTCGCGCCGCATTTGAAATGCAGACGCCACTCGCTGGTTCGTTGCCATTCTCGCCATTCGCAAACGTTTCGATACCGAGCGCAACGATGATCGGTTATGCGGGCTTCTATTTGCTCATAGCTCTGGCAATTGCGGTCTATCATTTTGGAGGGCGCGACTTGTGAAGTCGCGCCCGCGGCTTCCGTTCCTCGTATCCCCTCGCATTCCGATTTTGGGTTTCCCCATCTGGCGATTATCTTGACGTCCTGCAAGGTAAGTGATACTGAATCACACAATATCCGGGGTTTGAACGGGGGACCTGACGTGGGGTAAGCCCGGTCGCATCAACCTCGGCTGCACATAGTTTCCGCGAGGTGTTGCGGCTCCAAAGTCCGCATCCAGGAGGAGAATCCATGAGATCCACAAGACTGTTGGCATGTGCATTGTTCTGCCTGTTCTTGGCGGCTGGCGTGACGCAAGCGCAAGGCGTAGGAGCCTCTGGAAACATCAACGGAACAGTGACCGATCCGTCGGGAGCCGCTATCCCTCATGTGGCAATCACCGCATTGGAAACCGACCGGGGAATTCGGTATACGTCAACGAGCGACGACGCGGGGCGGTATCAATTCGTCGGTCTGCCGCCTGCTACGTACGACGTGACCGCTCAGGTGTCGGGCTTTCAAACCGTGGTTCAGAAGAGTGTTGTTGTCACCGTCGGCGGCACGGCCATTGTGGATTTTCAGTTGAAGGTGGCTACCGCGGCCCAAACAGTCGAGGTCAGCGCGCAGCCTCCCGTGGTCGAGACAGAGCGCGGCAGCCAGTCGGATACGCTGACGGACCGGTATATCACTGATCTGCCCATCGACCGTCGCGATTACCTTACTTTTACATTGTTGATGCCGGGCGTTTCGAACTCGACGCGCTTGGCGGATGACCAGGATTTTCGAGTCAAGCAGACGCCTCAAAGCGGACTTTCGTTTTATGGAAGCAACGGCAGAGGAAACAGCGTAACAGTGAACGGCGGCGAGGCCAATGACGATGCTGGCGGCGTGCGCCTCAGTGTGAGCCAGGATGCCGTGCAGGAGTTTCAGGTCAACCGCAGCAACTATGCCGCCGATTTGGGCGGGGCCACTGGCGCGAGTATCAACATCGTGACGAAATCCGGCACGAACGATCTGCATGGCAGCTTATATGGTTATTTCCGCAATGATGGGATGGACGCGCGCGACCCATTCGCCTTCAGCCAGGCATTGCAACCCGGCGGAGCATTTTCTTTCACAGCGCAGGGTCAACCGATCAAGAATTCGTTGAGCCGTTATCAGTACGGTGGAACGTTGGGGGGTCCGATTCACAAGGACAAAACTTTCCTGTTCGTAGGATTCGAAGGTCTCCTGCAGAACTCACAGAATGCAGTGCCTCTGCTGACGAACAGTTCTATCTTTGCAGGCCCCACCGCAGCAGCACCGACCACGTTCGCGGCCGGCGATCCGAGAGCCGCGCAGCAGGCGATCGTCAGCGCGCTGGCCAGCGATCCGGGAAACCCATCAGTCCCTTGCATCAACAACCCTAACGGCACGATCACTTCTTTGCCTGCGCAAACTTGCGCTGGAGCGCTGCAGAACGGTTTGACGGTTAGTCCGGTCACTGGCTTGACGCCCATCCAGAACGGGTTGAACAACTTCCTCATAAACCAGTTCGAGACAAACGGCGGGCTCTTCAATTACAACACACGCGAATACCTGGTTTCGGGGCGCCTCGATCACCATTTCAATGACTCGAATCAGGTGTCCTTCAATTACAGGTACGGGCATGACTTGGAGCAGTCTCCCGACGTGCAATCGCTCACCGGTTTTTCGGCCGGCAGTTCAATTCATACTTATGACAGCACCATGCTCGGTTCGTGGTATCACGAGTTCAGCCCGACAGCGCAAAACGAGGCTCGCATACAGTGGGACTACGAGAGCTTTAACGTGATTCCGAACGAGCCTGGAGAAGTAGGATTGCAGATCCCAGGCTTCGCAAACAATCTTGGTACGAACATCTTTTTGCCGAACTTGACCATCCTGCGCCGTTACGAATTCACGGACAACGTTACGATGATTCGCGGAAGCCACACCATGAAATTCGGCGGGACCGCACTGCTTCGTGGCAATCACACGGAGTCGCATACATTTTTCCCGGGGCGCTTTGTCTTTGGCGAGCTTCCCGGTGTTGCGCTCAGTCCATGCT
>DASRQP010000028.1:0-13175 GCA_035696585.1 Candidatus Acidiferrales bacterium
TCGCGGGATGAAAACGCTGAGCGTGCGCATCGAGCGGCAGTGCAAAAGTGCGATGGCGGTGGCGAAATTTCTGGAACGCCATCCGAAAGTTGCGCGCGTTCATTATCCGGGACTCGCGTCGCATCCCGATCACAAATTGGCTCGCCGTCAGATGCGCAATTTCGGCGGCATGCTCTCATTCGATTTGAAGGGAGGCCTTGCCGCCGCGCGCCGCTTCTGCGACCGCGTGCAGCTTTTTGCTCTGGCCGCGAGCCTCGGCGGTGTCGAATCGCTCGTAATCCTGCCGATTTACACTTCGCATTACAATATGTCGCGCGACGAGCTCCGCAACGCCGGTGTCGAGCCTGGCACCGTCCGCGTCTCCATCGGCCTCGAAGATCCTGCCGACCTCATCGCCGACCTTCGCCAAGCCCTTTCCTGATATTACAGAGAGTTGCGTCAATCCGCGCTGGCGACTTGCTGCATCACATATGTGTTGTTAGAGTCAAATCCGTGCGAATTGTTATGATTCTTGCGCTCGCCGTTTTTCTTGCGGCTAATCTTGCGTCCGGGCTCGAGCCACCGCAAAACGCCGCGTCATCTCCACAGATCTCCCTCGCATCAACTTCGCCACAGCAGCTTTATCAAACCCTAAGCACGCTGCCCATCGACGGCGCTCGCGTGTTTAATGTTCGCAACCTTATCCTGCGGCGAGACGGCGTCTCGTTCACTTTTACCGATGGCACGCTCGGATTCCTCGCCCCTATCGACGGGCGCACTTCCGGAGCTGTTTTTATCGGTCATGGACGCGTATTCGCTCTTCCGCCCGATCAAGCCGAGCGCGCTTCCGTTCTCCGGTTTTTGAAAGTCCCTTTGGTCGACGTTGAATTCGGGCAAGCGTATCTGCGCTTCGACGACAGCACGGCCCAGGAAATCCAGCAAGATCTCGTCGAACAAAAAACCGCGCCATCCAGCGATCCAACTTTTGTTCAGAATTGGACTCCGATTGTCGCGAAGCTCGATCCGGGATCGTCGCTCCGGATCGTGCAAGATTGGCTTTCTGCCGTGCCGCGTCCCTTTTTCTATGCGGCGCTCAATTCGAACGTGATTGGCGCTTTCGATGTGGTCATTGACGAACGTCATTCGGAAACCGTGCTTATGGGTCAGCCCCGCGATTCCAATGGAGCCACACTGTTCGACGTTTGGACATCGTTTGCCGCGCCCAACGCGCCGTCTTACGAGGAAGAATCTCTGCCCATCGATTACACGGTCGAGACCACGATCGCCGAAGATCTGAGCCTGACGGGCACCACGGCAATTCACTGGAAGGAGCTGCGCTCCGGTGAGCGCGTGATTGAGCTGGAACTGTCGCGTTTCCTCCACGTTTCGAGCGTCGCTGACGCGGCCGGCCAGGCACTTGTCTTTTTTCAGAATCAGGATCTGCGCCGCCAGCAAATTGCGCGTCGCGGCAATGACGTACTTTTCGTCGTGCTGCCTGCAGCCGCTGTTGCAGGCGTGGAATACCGTTTACGCGTGGCGTATCAAGGAACGGTTATCGAGGACGCGGGCAACAATGTGTATTTCGTCGGCGCGCGCGGCAGTTGGTATCCCCACCTGGCGGGGCAGGAACAATTCTCTTCGTTTGATCTGAATTTCCACTGGCCCAAGCGCCTAACCCTGGTCGCCACCGGCCATCAAATTGAAACCGCGGTTGACGGCTCCGAACGCACCGGCCATTGGCAAAGCACACAGCCTATGTCAGTCGCGGGTTTCAACCTTGGTGACTACGCGGAGCAGACCGTCGCAGGGAAGCCAGAAATCGCGCTTTACGCGAATCAGGAACTCGAGCAGGCCATTGTCGCGCGCCTGCAGCAGAACGCCGCCGCTCGCCTGCCATCCAGCGCATTGCCGGGACAGATTTACGGAACTGAAAATCTCGGGCCGGCACTAATGCCTAATCCCCCCGCGGTACTGAAGAAGCTCGGAGGCAAATTGCTGGACTCGGTCCACTATTATGAAACCATCAATGGACCGTTTCCGTTTCCGAAGCTCGATGTCTCGCAAATTCCGGGCTCGTTCGGCCAAGGCTGGCCTGGCCTGCTCTACCTCACGACGCTGGTTTTTCTGCCGCCCCAGGCGCAGCAGCAAGTCGGCGTAGCCGAGCGCGGGCAAGAAGAAATCGCGCAACTCGTTCCGTTCCACGAAGTGGCTCATCAGTGGTGGGGCAACGTGGTCGCTCCGGCGAGCTACCGCGACTTTTGGCTCGAAGAAGCGATGGCCGATTACCAGTCATTGATGTACGACGACTCGCACAATCCTAGTAAGCATGAACTCCAAAATTGGCTCATGCGATATCACGATATTTTGCTTACGAAGGCGCCAGGCACCGACGCAGCCATCGAAGAGGCAGGTCCGCTGGATTTCGGCTACCGGCTGGATTCGTCCAAGACGCCGGATGCGTACAACACCGTCGTCTACGACAAAGGCGCCTGGGTGATTCACATGTTGCGCGAGATGCTGCGGGACTCGAAAGCCAAAAATCCCGACGCGCGCTTCGGGAAAATGTTGCGCTACGTCCTGAGCGAACATCGTTTTCAATCGCTTTCCACCGCGCAATTTCAGAAAGCCGTGGAGCGCTTCATGACGCCGTCCATGGATTTGGAAGGCAGCCGTTCGATGGACTGGTTTTTCGACGAGTGGGTGCGGGAAACGGGAATCCCTGATTACAGCGTGGATTATCAAGTCCACTCGCGCGGCGGCAGATTCGAAATCGAAGGTACGTTGCAGCAGGGCAGCGTCCCAGACATCTTCACCGAATCTGTGCCCATTTACGCCGCGCACGCGCAAGGAAAACTGGAGCTGCTTGGCCACGTCATTACCACAGGGCCTGTAACGAAATTCCACTTCGCGGCGCGCCAGCGGCCTTCGCGTCTAGTGATTGACCCCGAACACACAATCCTCTGCCGCACCAAATAGCGCATCGCAGCCAACAGTCGTTCTAGCGGGAATCTGCGTCTAAGACCATTTCGAGTTCGCCCTAGGCGTGGGAATGGCCGGCGTGACGGATTTCTTTGCGGTAATCGGGCGCGGAAATTTCCACTGTGCGGCACATTTCAAAGAGTCGTGAACGGATACGCATACCCACACGCTCGGTCAGTGAATCTTCGGTGGGTCCCGGTCGTGAGATGGAGCTTCTTGTTCCCGTGGGGGCAGAAGAGGGCGTAGCCGGGTCAGGTGCATCGAGAAAATTCGTGGTGAGCAAAGTGACGCGGTGATCGTTGTACCGCGTATTCAAAATGTGACCCACGGTTTCCAGCGCCCACGCGGACGGCTTCGACGAGCCCAAATCATCAAGCAGAAGTACTTCCGTTGTCAGCACCGGCTCGAGTACGTTCATCTCCGTTGAATTACTTTCAGGGTTGTAGCTGTCCTGAATTTGCTTGAGCAACTCGCGATAATCGTAGAAGAGTCCGGTGTGCCCGCGCAGGACAATTTCTTCGAGCGCCGCCACCGCAAGATGCGTCTTTCCCACACCGCAAGTGCCCATCAATAAAAGCCCGTGTTCGGTGCCGACCGGAAAGTTGCGAGCAAAACCCTGCACCTCGAGCTTCGCTTGGAGCAGACTGCGGTTCCAAGCTGCTGCTTCGGGACCGGAATAGCCGAGATCCGTATCGAAGCTCTCGAAATTGCAATGCTGGTAGCGCTTCGGCAGCCGGGCGCGTTCCAACACGCGCGAGTGGCGGTCGCCTACGGTGCAATCGCACGGCACGGCCCATACCGTCTTCGGCTCGCCGGACGCAGAACCAACCCGCGTCCCATCCGCCGCGGCGAAGGCCCGCGCTTCCTGATTCAATCCCGGCTGCTCGACAACTTTCCAGCCTGTGCCACTGCAAGTCGGACAATCTTCTCGTGCCATGCGGCAAGGATATGCGCTGCACGCGCTCAGCGCAAGCGGACGCTTGTGCATCCCTGTGGAACCTGTGGATACCGAACCCCGCCCGAGACAGGTTTCTGGGCCACATGCCAGGCGGCGAAGTGAATCGATTGCGCCGCGCAGCCTGAAATCTGCGCGGGAGGCCTTCGGCTTGTCCACATCCGGGAATTTGTGACTTCGTGTTATAATTAATTCGCATTTCGAAGAAGCCCGGATTGCGTTACCGCCTTTCTGGCCAGCTTTTGGCCGTTCGCCTATCCGCCTTCCTCGCCTTACTTGAGCAGTACTGAACCTGTCGGTGACGCGTCACGTTTTCGATTCAAGAGAGAAGGAGATAGGGGGCATGAAGAATCTGTTTGTCGGGAACATGAGCTTCCAAACGACCGAAGCAGATTTGCGCGCGTTGTTTGCGCCGTTTGGGACGGTCACGCGCGTTCATCTGGCGATGGATCGGGAAACTGGTCGCGCCCGCGGATTTGCGTTCGTCGAAATGCCGAACGACGCGGAAGCGGCCAAGGCCATTGCCGGCTTGGACGGCAAAGAAGTGGGCGGACGAAATTTGAAAGTGAATGAAGCGCGGCCGAAAGGCGAGGGTCGCGCCCCTGAACGCGGCGGCGGTCCGGGACGCAGCAGCGGCGGTAAAGGTGGCGGCAATCGCGAGCGGTTCTCGAATGAGGACTATCGCGAAGCGGCACGTCAGCCGCGCGAACCTCGCTGGTAACGGGAAGGTGCCGTCAGTCTCGGGCTGTCCATATCAGGGTCCGTACGAAAGAATGACCGGCTGATTCTGGTGCGCATGAAATCGACACGCGGCCTCGCGCGAATTGCTCCTGTCTATTTTATCGGGAGAATCGCTGAGGGTTGTATCGCGAATTCAAGGAGCTTTTATGGCGACACGATCGAAATCCACATTTCAGAAGCGGCAGAAGGAAATGAAGCGTCAGGAAAAACAGCGCATGAAGGCCGAACGCCGCGCGCAGAAAAAGCTTGCTCCTCGCGCCGAAGGTGATGCGCCGATCGAGAATATCACCAGCGAAAACATGTTCGACGATCCCGATATTGTTCCGGCCGATCCCTGGCCGCAGGGATAACCCAAGAGGGGAATCAGTTCTGCTTTTGAGCTAGAGCCGATTTGCGGCACCAATTCCCAAAACTGAAGTCGAATCAGGTTCGCCCCACAGTCTGAAGTGCCTGAACGCGCGCGCAATTTCTGCCTGCATCTCTATCCTTCTGTGATAATCCAGTCCATGCCGAATCGCACTTTTCGTCCGGAGGCTCAACCATGGTTAAACCTGACACACGCCATCGCTGGTTTTATCCGCACTCTTTAAGCATCATCTGCGGGGGCATCCTGATTCTGTGGACTTGCCTTTATGTCTTCTCAAATCCGGCCTCTCATTTAGGCTCATTCTTCGGAAATGCAATTGCCGACTGGTCGGGCGTGGTCGTGATGCTACTCGCCACAAAGTATCTATACGAAAAAAATTCGGCGGAAAGCCGCCAGCTTCCCAAAAGTCCGCTCAGACCAGCACTGGAACTTCTTCGCGACCATTCCCTGAGTATTTTCTTGCTTGTGACGGGAATCGGCTGGGTGGTGCTCTTCGCCAGAATGGATACGGGAAGCAGATGGGGCCAGGTGGTTGGTAACGTGGTGTCCGAATGGACGCAAATCTTTGGCGTGGTGCTTTTCACCAAGCGCTTCATTGAGCGCCGCTCGAAGGAGAGCACTCGCTGAACGCGCCACAATTTACTTCTCGATGCGAATCGCCTTGGGAGGCATGGCGCGCACAATCGCATTGCGAACGACGTGGCGATCCGCGGCGCTGAAGCCCTGGGCAAGCTCGCCGCGAACGAATCCGATAAACGCTTCCATCTGCTGCTGCATCTCGGACATTTTGTCGCGCATGTTGAGAATGATTTCGATTCCCGCGAGGTTCACACCCAAATCGCGCGTTAAGGTGAGGATGACTTCAAGGCGCTCAAGGTCCTGGTCGGTGTAAAGCCGTGTGTTTCCCTGCGAACGCGATGGTTTCAGCAGGCCCACGCGTTCATAGAGCCGCAGCGTTTGCGGATGCAACTTGTAAAGCTCCGCGACGGCGCTAATCATGTAGCCGGCTTTCGCTCTTTTTCTCTGCTTCGGCATTTTATGTTCCCGTGTTGCTGGTTCACTGCGTGTCTCGGCGCGCTCACAGAGACGCGCGCGAGAAAATCTCGCGTCGCGGGTCTTCCGTATCATGCTTCGCCAAATCGCGAAGCAACTGCCGCACGCGCTCATCTTCAGGTCGCGGCGCCACAATGCGCACTTCGACAAGCTGGTCGCCGCGATGTCCCGCTCGCCGTACGGACGGCGCGCCCTTTTCACGCAATCGCAAAACTTTGCCGCCGTTCGTTCCGGGCGGAATGCGCACCTGCGCGCGCCCGTCGATGGTGGGCACTTCAATTTTCGCCCCCAACGCGGCCTCCGAAACGGTTACGGGCACAACCGTGTAAAGATCGTCGCCTCGCCGCTCGAAAAACGGGTGCGGCTCCACGCGCGTGATGATGTAGAGATCCCCGGGCGGCGCGCCGTGTGTTCCGGCATTTCCGCGGCCGGGCACGCGAAAGCGTGAGCCGGTCTGAGCGCCGGGTGGAATGCGAAAATCAATTGTGTCGGAGCGGCGCACGCGCCCTTCGCCTCCGCACGTGCGGCACTGCGTATGCAGCTTGCCCGAGCCGCCGCAACGCGGACAATTAATCTGGAACCTCATGCCGCCGCTTACTTGCGTCGCGTGGCCCGTGCCTCCGCACCCGGGACATACTTGTTGGCCCGTGCCGGGAGCCGCCCCAGTTCCATGGCACGCGGGGCAGGCATCGAGACGTGTGATGGTGATCTTCTTCACCGCGCCGTGCATCGCTTCCGCGAATTTAATGTCGATTTGGTATTCCAGATCGCTGCCGGGCTCGGCTTCCTGTTCGGCATGCGCCGCGTTCGCGCCGCGAAACACCTGGCTGAAAAGGTCGCGGAAACTGGTGCCGCCCGCGCCGCCAAAATCAAATCCGCCAAAATCGAAATGGACGTTTTCGGGCGCGCCACCCGCTCCTGCCGCACCGCCGCCGGCGCCTGGATAGCCCGGGGTATTAAAGCCGAACTGGTCATACATCTGGCGCTTCTTCGTGTCCGAAAGCGTCTCGTATGCTTCTTGTATTTGCTTGAATTTTTCTTCCGAGGATTTGTCGCCGGGATTCAGGTCGGGATGATATTTACGCGCAAGTTTGCGGTATGCCTGGCGGATTTCCTTCAGCGGCGCCTTTCGCGGCACGCCCAGCAATTCGTAGTAATCCTGTTTTGTTGTCGTCGGCATTTTGAGTCCGTGCCCTGCAAAGCTTCCGAGCTTGCGTCAGCACGAAGGCTCCAGCAAGCAAAAGTGGGGAATCTGCCCTTACTCTAAAGCTTTGCCCACCGCGCGTTCCACTCGTTGAGCTCTTCCGCTTCGCGCGCCAGTTCCTCACGTTTGCGGCGCTGGTCATCATTGCGAGTGCCCATCGACGCTTCCTTCCCGTTCGCGTGTTCCACCCAGAGATCGATCATCCCGATTCTCTGCTGCACGGCCTCCGGCTCGGAGCGGAAGCGCATGAGCGCGCCGGAAATTTCCACCGAGCGCGGCCTAAACTCCGCCGCCGCATCGTGCTTCGTCTCATAAAACAATCGCCGCCAGTCCGCCGAAGGCGAGCTTGTCAGCATCACCTGCACCAGGTAATAATTGTCGCGGACTTTCTGCACCGCCTGTGGCGGCCCGGATCGCTTGATTCCCGTGGTCGTATCCAACCGTTCCCCTCTTTTCTCGTTGAGGTTCGCGAGAGCTCCGGCAGGACGCCATGCTGCTCCGCCGGAGCGCCGCGCCAATTTATTCGGTGATTAGTTTGGTTTCTTCGATTCGTCCACGTCCACGAACTCCGCGTCCACCACATCGCCTTGTCCCGTTGACGGGCCCGATGTCGTGCTCGCGTTGCCGTCAGCAGCTCCCGGCCCGCCTTGTCCCGGAGTCCCGCCCGCCGCAGCGCCCGCTGCGGAAGTCGCCTTGTACATCGCCTCGGCCAACTTATGCGAAGCCTTGGTCAACTCCTCGGCCGCTTGATTGAGTCGCTCGACTCCGCCCTCCGCAAGCGCTCGCTTCGCCGCTTCGACCGCTTCTTCCGCGGCCTTTACATCGGCTTCGGCGAGTTTGTCGCGATTTTCGCGGATCAGCTTCTCGGTCTGGTAGACCAGATTGTCGCAACGGTTGCGCGCCTCGGCCTCGGCGATTTTCGCCTTGTCCTCGTCCGAGTGCGACTCCGCTTCCTTGCGCATCTTCTCGGCCTCTTCTTTGCTCAGGCCGGACGAAGCCGTGATGGTGATCTTCTGTTCCTTGTTCGTCGCCATGTCCTTCGCCGACACGTTCAAAATGCCGTTCGCGTCGATGTCAAACGTCACCTCAACCTGCGGCACTCCGCGCGGAGCCGGTGGCAGCCCGATCAGATGGAATTTCCCGAGCGTGCGGTTCCCACTGGCCACAGGCCGCTCGCCCTGCAGCACGTGAATCTCGACGGAAGTCTGATTGTCCGCGGCCGTCGAGAACATTTCCGCTTTGCGCGTCGGAATGGTCGTGTTGCGCTGGATGAGCACCGTCATCACGCCGCCCATGGTTTCCACGCCCAGCGACAGCGGCGTTACGTCGAGCAGCAGAATGTCCTTCACTTCGCCGCCGAGCACTCCGCCCTGAATCGCCGCGCCGACCGCAACTACTTCGTCCGGATTGACGCCTTTATGCGGCTCTTTCCCGTTGAACAAATTCTTCACGATGTCGACGACACGCGGAATGCGCGTCGAGCCTCCAACGAGCACCACTTCGTCGATCTTGTCTGGCGTGATGCCTGCGTCGGAAAGCGCCTGCTTTACGGGTCCGACGGTGCGCTGGAGCAAATCTTCCATCAATTGTTCGAGCTTCGCGCGCGTCAGCTTCTGCTGCAAGTGCTTCGGCCCGGACTCATTTGCCGTGACGAACGGCAGATTGATTTCCGTCTCCACCAACTGCGACAGTTCGATCTTCGCCTTTTCCGCGGCTTCCTTTAGGCGCTGAATGGCCATGCGGTCTTTGCTCAGGTCGATGCCTTGCTCTTTCTTGAATTCCGCGATCATCCAGTCGACGATCCGCTGATCGATGTCATCGCCGCCCAAATGCGTATCGCCATTCGTCGACTTCACTTCCACGACGCCTTCGCCTACTTCCAGGATGGAAATATCGAACGTGCCGCCGCCCAAGTCGTATACGGCAATCGTCTCGTCTTTTTTCTTGTCGAGCCCGTACGCCAGCGCCGCTGCGGTCGGCTCATTGATGATGCGCAGCACTTCGAGGCCCGCGATTTCGCCGGCCTGTTTCGTGGCTTGCCGTTGCGCGTCGTTAAAGTACGCGGGAACGGTGATTACCGCCTTCGTGACTTTCTCGCCCAGGAAATCTTCCGCGGCGCTCTTCAGTTTCTGCAGAATCATGGCCGAGATTTCGGGCGGGCTGTACACCTTCCCTGAAATCTCCACGCGCACGTCATCGTGGGGACCGCGCACAATCTTGTACGGCACGCGCTTCAACTCCTCGCCGACCTCATCGTATCGGCGGCCCATGAAACGCTTAATCGAATAAACCGTGTTTTCGGGATTGGTGATCGACTGGCGTTTGGCCACTTGTCCGACCAGACGTTCTCCCGATTTCGTGATTCCCACAACTGACGGCGTGGTCCGCGCGCCCTCCTGGTTCGGAATTACGTTAGGCTCGCCGCCCTGCATTACGGCAACGACCGAATTGGTGGTCCCCAGGTCAATTCCTATGATTTTGCTCATTGGTGAAGCCCCTCCCTCGCTCTGCTTGCTTGGAATAACTGCGTCGACGAATGCAAAGTATTGCGAGGCACATTCTACATGTTGAGCGCATCATTGTCAAGTTTGTTGACGGCTTCCATTTGTATGTATTGCTTAGACTTATAGACCATCTTCAACAAATTCACTCTAACGCACCTCTTCGCGCCGCCGTGACTTCCGCCTTTATCGGTAAGGTTTCAGCTACCCAAATCTTACTGCCCGAGCATCTGAACTGAAGTATACTTGCCGTTTCTGTTTAGCGACACGCACCAGCATTTATGGCATTACATGCGCTCGTATCGCGCTAGAATGCACGTCGATTTGCATCGTGGGAGGAAGACTTGAATCGGCACCTGTTTCGATCCTTCGTCTTGTTGTGTGCCGCAGGAACCCTGCTTTTCGGAGTTGCCATCTGCGCCCAGTCGGCCACGGCCCAGAACTCGCACTCGTCCGCCGACTGGGCTCGTCTTTCGGCCGCAAAATCACTAGGCAATCCGAACGCTCCGATCAAGGTGGAGGTTTTCAGCGATTATGAATGTCCGGCATGCGGCCGGTTTTACGAAGGTACGCTGCGGCCCATGATTGATGACTACGTGGCGTCGGGCAAGGTTTATCTGATTCACCGCGATTTTCCGCTCCCCATGCACAAATACTCGCGCGAAGCGGCGCGCTGGGCAAATGCCGCCGCGCGCGTCGGACATTTCGAACCCGTCGATCGCGTCCTCTATGATAACCAAGCTGTGTGGGGCGAACATGGCAGCGCCGATGGCGAAATCAGGAAATTCGTCCAGGCATCGCTCCCGCCGGCGGAGTTCAAGCGCGTGGAACGCTTGATGCAAGGCTGTGAAAGCGATTCACACGACGAAATCGCTAGCTGCGCCGTGGATGCTGAAATTCAACACGATATGGCGGCAGCGCAGTTGCTTCCCGTGACGCAAACGCCCACGTTCGTTGTTTCGTCCCGCGGACAATCTTATCCGCCTGCGGCCGGAACGATCTCGTGGCCTTTGATGAAGCAGTTTTTCGACCAAATTCTGAGGCAGAGATAATCCCAGAGATAACTATGACGCGCTCTAATCGATGGAAAGATAAAATCTCGAAGCTGCATCCGCTGCGTACCTTTACTTCAGTTACTGCCGCACTGGTTCTGTGCTTCTGCGTGGCGCTGTGCGTGGCGCCGTCCATGGCGCAAACACCCGCCGAGTGGGAGCATCTCTCCGCGGAAAAATCCCTGGGCAATCCGAATGCTCCCATCAAGATGATCGTTTATGACGATTACGAATGTCCCGTGTGCGGCGAGCTGTATGAGCAAACCTTGCGGCCGATGATTGACGACTATGTTGCATCCGGCAAGGTCTACCTGATCCACCGTGACTTCCCGTTGCCGATGCACCTATATTCGCGCCAAGCCGCGCGCTGGGTGAATGCAGCCGCGCGCATCGGAAAATTCGAGGCCGTCGAACGCGCCATCTTCGACAATCAAATGGCATGGTCCGAGTACGGAACGGAGAATCCCAAGGGAATTATCAAGCCCTTCGTCCAGGCGGCCCTCACGCCGGCAGAGTTCAAGCGCGTCGAGCGGTTGATGCAGGGCTGCGAGGGCAACTCGCAGAACGAGATCAAGAGTTGCGCGGTCGACACTGCCATCCAACGCGATTTCGCCGAGGGTGAACTACTGCCCGTGCGTGGGACGCCGACGATGGTGATTTCCGCTCACGGGCAGCAGTATCCGCCTATGCAGGGAGCCATTTCCTGGCCAATTCTTCGGCAATTCTTCGACCAGCTTTTGAGCCAGAAGTAATCAATATGACGTCATCCTCTCGCTGGAGTGCCGGCCGCGTTCTACTGCTGCTCGGGCGTCTGGCGCTTGCCATTGTTTTTCTCGCCGCTGCGTATGGGAAATTGCGCCCCCAAAATGCCGTGCCGTGGACGCTGGCGTCTTTGAAAATCACGCCCTCCTCGCTGGGTCTGTCCATGACTTTTTTTGCGATGCAGGTCGATTCGTACCAACTTTTGCCGCCACGCATGGTCAGTCCGTTCGCGCACGCGCTGCCGTGGGTTGAATTGAGCCTGGGCTTACTTCTTCTCACTGGCTTTGCGTTACGATACGTTTCGCTCGCGTCTGCGTTGTTGCTCGCACTTTTCTACGCTGTCGTGATTCGCTCTTATGCGCTGCATCTTGCGATCAACTGTGGCTGCTTCGGGCCGAATGAAAAGCTGGACTCGTGGACGTTGGTCCGCGATGGCTGCCTTTTCGCGCTCGGCGTCGCCGTCACGATTGGCGCATTCGTCGTTCATCGTCGAAGCCGGTCAGCCGCTGTTGTCACTTAGCCTTGAGTTCTTCGCTCCCGAAATCCCATTTCGCAATCCCGCGGCACACGATAGAATGGCGCGCTTTCATCAGGAGGCATTCATGCGCTCTTTTGCAAACGCGTCCGCTGCAAAAATCTCGTCCTTCGCTGTGTTCCTCTGCGCGGCGCTGATTTCGCTGCCCGCCGTTGCACGCCCCCAATCTGCGCGACCCGCCGCAAAAGATTTGACCGTCGAGCGCATTTACGGCGCACCGAGCCTGAGCGGAGAAACGTTGGAAGGCGTTGCTTGGGCGCCGGACGGCAAACATCTCAGTTATCTCCGCCCCGCTGGTAACGGCATGGACCTTGTCGTCATCGATGCGGCCACCGGCCAGAGCCACACCCTCGTCTCCGCCGAAAAGCTAGCCTCGCTGATGCCGGCGCCGAAAAGGCAAGTTGCGCAGCGCACCGGCTTCGGTCGTGCAAGCGCGGCGCGTTATTTGTGGTCGCCCGATGGCAAGTCGCTGCTTTTCATCGGCGGCGGAAACCTTGTGCTCTTCAATACGGAAACCGCGGCCGTCAAGAATCTGCTTAGCGGCGAGCAGGAAATCAGCGATGCAAAATTCTCCCCCGACGGCCAGTGGGTCAGCTACATACGTGATTACAACATTTGGGCTGTGAACGTCGCCACAGGCGAATCGCACGCCATCACTTCCGGCGGAACTGAAGCCCTCCGCAAAGGACAGGTAGACTGGGTTTATCCCGAGGAGCTTGATCTCGGCACGGCGTATTGGTGGTCGCCCGATTCGAAGCACATCGCCTATTTGCAATTCGACGAAAGCCCTGTGACGCCCTACCCGATCATTGATATGGCTTCGATGACGGGCGAAACCCTCACCACGCGTTACCCGCAGGCGGGCAGCCCGAATCCGATTTTGCGCGTCGGCGTGATTTCCGTGAACGGTGGCGACACCGCGTGGATGGATACCGGCTCGGAGACGAACATTTATCTTCCGCGCGTGAAGTGGCTGCCGAATTCACAGCAACTCGCGATCCAGCGTTTGACCCGGGCGCAGAATCGCCTCGATTTGATGTTTGCCGA
>DASRQP010000029.1:0-13369 GCA_035696585.1 Candidatus Acidiferrales bacterium
CGCGCTTTTGTCTCGATAATCGCGGAAGTTCGGATAGGACATGCCGAGTTTCGCCGCGTTCGGTGCGCCCAGAGCTGTTTTTGAGTCCACAGTATCGAGTTCGACGAGCCGCGAAGAATCCTTCACCGGCAATGGATTCAACAGAACGGCGTTCACGACGGTAAAAATGGTTGTGTTCGCGCCGATTCCCAGCGCCAGAGAAAGAATCGCGACAGTCGCAAAGCCACGGTTCCTCGCGAGCATTCGGAGTCCGTAGTGGAAATCCTGCCAAAGCGTTCCCATTGTGAGTCTCCTGCGCGGTGCTTTTGGGATTCGTTAATCCAGCGCCAGGGAATTGTCAAAATTTCAATCGCAACCGTTGCGGCGCCGAACCGCAAGCTATCCAACGGCCAGCAGGATCAGCGTCGCGTCATCCTGAAAGTTTTCCCCATTGAATTCGGCAATTCGGCCAAGGACATTTTTTTGAATCCTGGCTGCGCCAAGCGCGCGGTTTTCCTGAAGAACAGCCAGCAATTTGGGCTCGCCGAATTCTTCACCGCGACTGTCCGTGGTCTCGGTGATTCCATCGGTAAACAAAATCAAGCGGTCGCCCTCGGTCAAAACAATTTCCTCTTGCTCGTAGTATTGCCCCGCGGAAATGGAGAGTGCCTGGCCGCCACAGCTCAAGCGCCTGACGGAACCGTCGCGCCCCAGTGCAATCGGCGCATTATGTCCGGCATTGGTATAAAGCATTCGCCGATTCCGTGCATCGAACACGGCATAAAAGAAAGTAATAAAACGATCGGGCGCCGTGTTTTCGCCGACCAGTCGATTAACACGTTCCGTCAATTCAGCCGGATCCAAATTCTGCGCGGCCAGACTGCGCACCGTCGCCTGCAGATTCGACATCAGTAGAGCCGCTGCGATTCCTTTTCCGGCGACATCGGCAATGCAAAGCGCGAAGCGATTGGCGTCAAGCCGCAGAACATCGAAATAATCGCCGCCGATGCCGTGAACGGGCAGCCATGCACCTGAAAATTCGCAGCCGGGAATCTCCGGGATTTCTTTCGGCAGAAATCCGAGCTGTGTTCTTTCTGCTTCTTCCCAATC
Source organism: Candidatus Acidiferrales bacterium (assembly GCA_035696585.1). GTDB lineage: Bacteria > Acidobacteriota > Terriglobia > Acidiferrales > UBA7541 > DAHUXN01. The sequence continues at coordinate 1,090 of DASRQP010000029.1, forward strand.
TCCGTCTTCGTGTGAATGATTGCCCGCGGCGCCATGCGTCTGATTCTTTTTCGCCGCGCGCGCGCGTTGGCCCTTCTCGATCTCGTTCCGAACGATATTCAGCAGTCTGGTGTTGTTCCAGGGTTTCAGGACGAAATCTCGCACGCCCTCGCGCATAATTTCCACCGCCAACTCCACGCTGCCCCAGGCAGTCATGGCCACAATCGGAAGCATGCCGTCCAGTTGATGAATCTGCGAAAGCAGGTCGAGGCCTTCTTGGCCGGACGTCGTGTCACGCGCGTAATTCAAATCCATAAGCAGCAGATCGAAAGAGCGGCGCGACAACGCGCCAAGTAAAGCGGCCGGCGAATTCACCAACTCCAGTTCGTAGCCTTCTCCCTTGAGCAGCAGGCGCAACGCTTCGAGCACGTCCGTTTGGTCATCCGCGACAAGCACACGCGGACCTGCCGCTAATTCAGCCGCGGAGCTCATTTGAGAGTTAGGTTCTGCTTGCACTGCACATTCCCACACCACGTTTCTACCTCGTTTTTGGCCGCCCCAGGGCCAAAGGTCCATCTTGCTGAAACAGTATAGGGCAGCTAGAGCGCCACTCTGAACTTCTCATATGCGGTTGATTATAAGTAGTTTAGCGTTTATAGCGAACCATTTTGGAGGGTTGTTCGCCCGCTTGCGGGACTTCGCTGTTGCGATTCCGAACAGCATCCCAAGTACTAGCTTCGAACACACGATTAGTGTGTGCCTCTAGATAAGGACGGGATTCGACTTACGAATGGCTAACGCGTGTCAGGCTCTCGTCGCTTGTGCGCCGCCATCGACGATCCAGCCATCGGCAAGCTGAATTATCCGGTTGCCGTAGGCTGCCCACGCCTCGTTGTGCGTGACTTGGATGATCGTGGTTCCTTCGTCGTTTAGCTTCTTGAGCAGATCCATGATCATTTTACCTTGGCTGGAATGCAAGCTACCCGTGGGCTCGTCTGCAAGAATGAGCTTCGGATTTCCGATGACCGCGCGAGCCACCGCGACGAGTTGCTGCTGTCCGCCCGAGAGCTGATTGGGATAAAGACCCTTTTTCCCGACGATTTGGAAGCGGTCGAGAATGTCCGCCACCATACCGTCGCGCTCGGATTTTTTTATATCCCGATACGAAAGAGGCAAATCGAGATTTTCCGCAACGGTGAGATTATCCAGCAGATGATATTGCTGGAAAACGAAGCCGATAAATTTCTTGTGCAGCTCCACACGCTTGCGATTGTCGAGCTTATGCACTTCATGGCCGGCGAAGTCGAATTGTCCTTTCCAGGAACCATCGAGCATTCCGACGATGCCCATCAACGTGGACTTGCCCGCGCCAGAGGGGCCCATGATGGTGATGAATTCGCCCTCGCGAATATCCAGGTTGATACGACGCAGCACCCACGTTTTTCCCGCACCCGATTCATAGAACTTTTCGACGTCCACCATTCGAATCACGTGTCATCTCCCCAGAACTGGAAACTGCCAATCTGTACCGATTAGAACTTCAGGCGTTTCTTTATTTTCAATAACTTACGCCAATTTCTAATAATTTGCTGTACCGATTAGAAATGTGGTCGATTGCGCCATTTATGCGCTACATCATTCATAGCGCAGCGCAATCATGGGGTCAACTCGCATCGCGCGCCGCGCCGGAATATAGCATGCCGCCATCGCGACCAGCATCAGCAGCACTGCGACCGCAGCCAGAGTCGCAGGGTCGGACGGACTCACGCCAAACAGCAAACTCGACATCAATCGAGTCAAGGCCGTTGCCGCTAATATTCCGGTCGCTACGCCGAGCAGCGCGAGTTTCGCTCCGCGCCCCAGAATAAGTTTCAAGATTTCGGTTTGTGGCGCCCCTAAAGCCAGGCGAATTCCCATTTCGTGCGTGCGCTGGCTGACCGAATAGGACATTACTCCGTAGATTCCCACGGCTGCAAGGAGCAGCGCCGCACCGGCGAAAACGCCCAGCAATACCAAGTAGAGACGCCGTTGCGCGATGGAATCAGAAAGCACTTGCTCCATGGTCGCGATTTTTGAGATGGGCTGATTCTTGTCGACGGACCAAATCTGGCTCTTCACCGCGGAAACGAGGCGCAGGGGATCAGTGTCGCCGCGCACGACAATCGCATTGAAGTTCACCGGGAATTGGGAGTATGGCCAATAGATCGCCGGTCCGATTGCGGCGTCCAGTCCGTTGATTTTAACGTCACCGGCTACGCCAACAATTTCGCCGGTCAGCGGCGGGCCCCAATCTTTCATTGTTACGCGCTTGCCGATGGGGCTTTCGTTCGGCCAAAACTGACGAGCCATGGTCTGGTTGATTATCATGACGCGTGCGGAGTTTTGGTTGTCGCGCTCCGTAAATTCGCGCCCCGCCAGAAGAGGGATCTGCATGGTTTGCAGGTAGCCCGGATCTATAACGAGAATGTCGGCGGATGGTTCGTCTCCCAGACGTGGCGCCGGCCGCCCAGAAATCACGAAGTCGGTGCTGGGGCCTCCTGTAAGCGGAAGCGAAATTACAAGGCCTGCCGAGCGTACGCCGGGCACAGCGCGAACCCGTTCGAGCATCTGGTGCAGCACCACGGCTCCTTTCGGATCTCCTTCGGGGAACTGCACGGGAGAGAGGAAAACTTGCATAGTCAAAACATTCTTGGGATTAAATCCGGGATTCACGCGCAGCAGGCGGACAAAACTATTGCCAAGCAGACCGGCGCCCGCGAGCAGAATCACGGCCAGCGTGAATTGCAGGACGATGAGACTCTCGTTCGACATGCGATGCCTGGCCCCAGTGGAAACTGCGCCTGCTTCCTTGAGCGAGGCATTCAAGTCCGTTTTGATTCCCGCGAGCGCCGGAACCAACCCAAACAACAAGCCGGTCAACACGGAAACCATCAGCGTAAAGACCAGAACGCTCCAATCGAGATTTACTCCGATGAGTTCCGGGATATTTTTTGCGTTGGCGGCAATAATGAAGCTAAGGCTCCAGGAAGCAACGCCCAGCCCGAGAACTCCTCCCAGCAACGAGAGAAGAACACTTTCAGTCAGTAATTGGCGCACCAGGCGCGACCGCCCCGCGCCAATCGCCAGACGAATCGCAATCTCTTTGCGGCGCGCGGCGCCGCGAGCAAGCAGCAGATTGGCCACGTTCGCGCACGCAATCAGCAGTAGCAAGCCCACCGCAAAAATCAGAATCACCAGCGCGGGCCGAAGCGGCGCGACTAAACTATTCTTCAACGAAACTGCGGTGATGGTCAGACCAGGGTCGTCAACGCCGGGATTCTCTCTGGTGACGCGCGCGGCAAAGGACGCCAGTTCAGCGTTCACTTTACCCGGAGACGTCCCAGGCGCAAGATCTCCAACCACCGTAAGCAAGTGCGCGCGCCGGTTATTGTGGAACTCGCCCCCGGCGACCAATGGGCACCACATTTCTGCCTGTTCGGGAAAATCGAATCCGGGCGGCATCACGCCAATCACAACGAAATCTTGGGCATTCACTTGAACGCTCTTGCCCACGATGGCGCGCTGCCCGCCGTAACGGCGTTGCCAAAATGCGTAGCTCAAGACCGTTACCCGATTATCCCCGCCCGGTTGGTCGTCCTCTTTGCGGATTACGCGGCCCAGAAAAGGCTTGCTGCCGAGCGCGGAGAAAAAATTCCCGGAAACCATTGCGCCGGGAACCTGTTCTGGCTCTCTTTCACCAGTGACGTTGAAAACCCACGGCCGGAACGCCGAGGTATTTTGGATGGCCGTTACGTCACGTTCGAGATCCAAGAAAGTCGCATACGTAAGAGCGGTGCTGTTCTCTCCCGGATGCGTTTCTTCGACGCGCAAAAGCGAGTTGTGGTTGGGGTAGGGAAGTGGACGCAATAGAACGGCATTGACGACGCTGAAGATCGCCGTGTTGGCTCCGATGCCAATCGCAAGCGTCAGCACGGCGACGGCCGTGAAGCCTGGGGATTTCGCCAGCACTCGCAGTCCAAAACGGATGTCCTGAAAAAGTATGCGCACCGGTGCTCCTATTCGTAGCGCAGCGCAATCATTGGGTCGACGCGCATCGCGCGCCGCGCCGGAATGTAACAGGCAATGGCCGCAACCAGTACGAGGAGAATCGCCACAGTCACAAATGTCACGGGGTCGTAGGGCGTCACGCCGTAAATCATGCTGGTGACGAGGCGCGTGACGCCGAGCGCTGCAACAACGCCAATTGCGACGCCGATCAGGGCGAGAGTGATCCCCTGCCGGATCACCATGCCGAGAACGTCGACGGGCTTGGCCCCGAGCGCCATGCGAATGCCGATTTCGTGGGTTTTGCGCGTAACCGCATACGCCATCGTTCCGTAAAGCCCGATCATCGCCAGCGTAAGAGCCAGTAAGCCGAAAACTGTCGTCAACCGTGCAAACAACGCTTCTTGAGAAAGCGCCTCTTTTGTTTCCTCGCTCTGCGTTTTCACATTGATCAGTGGCAAAGCGGGATCGGCCTGCCGCACTGTGTCGCGCAACTCCGAAATCAGCGTCGCCGGCGGCCCTTGTGTGCGGACCTCGAAGTACATCATGTCTATTAGTTTGGGAAGCTGTGCGTACGCGTAATAGGCCTTTGGTCTCAATTTTGCGTGCACATCGGTAAGCTCGGCCGGCTTCGAAACGCCCACGATTTCGATTGTCTCCTTTGGGTCGAAGGTCGAACTCCTGCTGAATCGATGCCCCACGGGATTCTGGCCCGGGAAAAACTTCTTCGCAAAATTCTCATCCACCACTGCGACCATCGGTGAAGCTGTTGTGTCGCTGCGGTTGATCCCGCGTCCGAGAATGATGGGAATTCCCATCGTGCTGAAAAAGTCCGGGCCGATCGCTTGCGAACGAACCGTTACATTGCTGAGCTTCTGGGCCGCCCCCTCGATCGCAACTTGACCGTTGCTCGACCAATTTATGAACGGCGCGTATTCCATCAACGTTGCTCCCCTGACACCCGGGAGCGCCTGAACACGTTCCAGCAATTGTGTGTAGAAGGAAATCAGCCGAGCATCGTGATAACCCGCGCGTGTCGGATCCACGCCGAACGTCAACAAATTCTGCTGATTGAATCCGAAATTTCGATTTTCGAAATTGATCAGCGTGCGCACAAAAAGCCCGGCGCCAATCATCAGCACCAGTGACGCTGCCACTTGCGCGACGATCAGCGACTGACCCAGCGAGTGCTTGTCGCGCGCGCCCGAAATGCTTGTCGCGCTGTCTTTCATCACGGATGCGAGTTCCACGCGCGTGATGCGAAATGCCGGCGCCAGCCCGAATACAATTCCCGTGAATAGCGACGCAGCCAGCGTAAACAGGAGCACCTTCAAATCCGCGCTCGCGTCCAAAACCATGGGACTGCCGCCGCCGGACATCAGCGCCACCAGCGCCCGCGTTCCCCAACTGGCAAACAGGATTCCCACCGCGCCGCCCAGCACTGCCATCAGCACGCTCTCCGTCAGCAACTGGCGAATCAAGCGTCCTCGCGATGCCCCGATAGCCAGCCGCACGCTGATTTCTTTCTTTCGCGCCGTCGCGCGCCCCAGCAACAGCGTCGCCACGTTCGCGCATGCGATCAAAAGCACCAGCCCGACGGCGACCATCAAAATGTAGAGCGGCTGTTTGCTGCCTTCTCGCAAATACGGCATTCCCTGGCTCGCCGACGCAAGCGAAAAGTGTGGAACGTCGTCCGGCTTCGGCGGATGCCAGTCCGCTGTGGCAATTTGATGAAACAAAATGTCCAGCGCGCTCGCCGCCTGCGCCTTCGTAACGCCATTCTTCAATCGGCCCACAATGTTCAAGCAAATCCAATGCCGCGCGGTGAAAACGGAATTCGTTGCTCCGGCCGGCTGTGAACCCCACGGCCGCATGTTCTCCTTGTCGTCGAAAGGAACCCAAATGTCCGGCTCGGTTCCGGTTTCGACGCCGTAAAACGCCTGTGGAGCGACGCCGACAATCGTGAAAGGTATTCCGTTCAGCGTGACGCTTTTCCCGATAATCGCGGCATCGCGCGCGAACCGGCCCGTCCAGTAGGCGTAACTGATCACCGCTACGCGTGGCGCGCCGCGATCTTCATCTGCCTCGGTGATTCCTCGCCCGATCAGTGGAGTCACGCCCAGACCCGAAAAATATTCGCCCGTCACCATCATTCCGTTCGCCAGCGTCGGCTCGCCATTGATTCCGACGGTCATATTTTGATCATTGAAACCCAAGGGCACCCAGGCGAAGACGCTCGAAAGCTCTTTGTTCTGTCTGCGGAATTCGTCGAACGCTGGATAGGAGAAGGAGTACTTCGAATCGTTGCCAGTTTGCCCGAACTGCGGCGGCCATTTGTTGTCGTCCCATTGAAACAGAACTAGCTGTTGCGGATCTTTCACGGGCAGCGTCTTCAACATCACTGCGTTGATTAAGCTGAAAATCGCCGTGTTTGCGCCAATCCCCAGCGCCAGCGTGAGGACAGCGACAGCAGTGAAGCCGCGGGACTTGCCAAGCATCCGAATGCCATACTTTAGGTCGTTCCAGAGCGCACCCATCTCGTCTCCTAATTTCCTATTCGTAACGCAACGCTCGCAACGGATCGACGTGCGTGGCCCGCCGCGCTGGGATGTAGCTTGCGAGAAATGCGATTCCGCCGAGCACGAGAGTCACAGCGAGCAGCGTGACTGGATCCGTGGTGGTAATTCCGTAAAGTTGGCTGGAGAGGAAGCGTCCCAGAATAAATCCGCAGACAATTCCAGCGGCCCAGCCGATCACCGCCAACAGCATAGCCTGGCGAATAACGAGCTTAAGAACGTCCACGGCTTGCGCTCCCAGAGCCATCCGAATGCCAATTTCATGGGTGCGCTGGGCAACGGAATAGGAGATCACGCCGTAGAGTCCCAGTGCGGTCAATGCGAGCGCCAAGCCTGCAAAAATGGAAAGCAGTAACATACTGAAACGCGGCTGCGACACGGACGCGCCCACGAAGTCGTCCATCGTTTGCACGCCGTAGAGCGGGAGATTCGAGTCCATGGAATGCACGGTGTCGCGAGCGGCACCAACCAACCCCTGCGGCGCGGTTTGTGTGCGCACGACGATGGACAGACCAGTGATCAGGCATTGCTGATACGGCAGATAGTATTCCGGTCTGGGAGTTTCTCTCAGCGTTCGCGCTTTGACATTGGCAACCACGCCGATGATTTGCCGGACCATTTCCTTGCCGCCATCGGAGACTCCGGGTGTGATGTGCTTGCCGATCGGATTTTCATTGGGAAAGAACAGGTGCGCAAATTGCTGGTTGATGATCACGACGCCAGGCGCCGTAGCCGTGTCGGTCGGCGCGAAATCGCGGCCCTCGATTACGGGAATCTGCAAGGTCTGGAAATAAGCTGGACTGATGATACGAATCGCGGAGTTCGGTTCGTTTCCTTTGGCGACGGGCCGGCCTTCGATAGAGAAGCTGATGGACGCATTGTCGCCGCTGAAAGGCAAAGTCCAGCTGGCTGCCGCGGAACTTACACCGGGGAGCGCGTTCAACCGGCTTAGGAGTTGCAGGTAGAAAGTTTTCTGTTGAGCGGTGTTGTATCGCGAATCCGGCAAATCAAAATTGAAAGTGAGAACGTTGTGCGGATTGAATCCGGGATTCACGCTTTGCAGGCGCGCAAAACTCTGAATCATCAACCCCGCGCCCATAAGCAACGCCAGAGCCAGAGCCATTTCCACTACCACCAAAGAACCGCGAAGCCGGTTGTGCTGCAGGCTGCCGGAAAGGCCGCGGCCGCTTTCCTTCAGCGAATCAACCAGATTGGTTTTTGAGCCGTGCAACGCGGGGAAGAGTCCGAAAAGAATTCCAGTGACGATAGCCGCCAGCAGCGTGAAACCAAAAACGTGACTGTCTATTTTGATCTGGGACATCCGCGGGATGTCCTCGGGAACTAATTGAATCAGCCCTTGCGTGCCCCACACCGCGAACGCGAGCCCCAGAAAACCTCCAAAAATCGCGAGCACAATGCTTTCCGTGAGCAGTTGCCGAATCACGCGGCCGCGGCCCGCGCCCAGCGCCGAACGGATGGCCATTTCCTTCTGCCGCGTCATCGAACGCGCCAGAAGCAGATTCGCGACATTGGCGCAAGCAATGAGCAGCACGCAGCCGACTGCGCCGAAGAGAACCAGCAAAGCGGGCTCGACATTGCCTACCAACTGGTCGAGTAACGGTTCCACATGACCGCTCGAAAAATGCAAATTTGTGTCTGGATATTGTTTCGAGAGGTTGGAATTGATTCGGACCATGTCCGCTTGTGCCTGGCCCACGGAGACACCGGCTTTCACGCGGCCAACGACCAACAGAAAGTGTGCGCCGCGTTCGCTGGTTATCGGCGGATCGGGAGCGGTGGCTGTAGCGTCGTCAGCGAGCGTCGTCCAGAGTTGCACTGTGGGCGTTTGAATTGGGAAATTGAATCCGGGGGGCATGACTCCCACCACGGTATAGCTTCGCCCTCCGAGGATAATTCCTTGGCCGAGTATCTTAGGATCCGCGCTGAACGTGGTTCGCCACAGGCGATCGCTCAGAACGACGACGCGATGCCCGGCCTTTTCTTCTTCCGGCAGAAATCCGCGGCCTAACGCGGGTGCAACGTCCAGCGTCGAAAAGAAATCCGCGGACACAATCTCACCGCTCAGGTGAGCCGGCTGATCGCGGCCCGTCAGCGTGTAATCGTTGTCATGAAAAGCGGTGATGTGGCTGAAGACTTGATTTTGATTTCTCCAGTCGAAAAAATCCGGATAAGACGCGGATTTGTGCGGCACTCCAAGCACGGTGTCGAAATACTGAACAGACATGAGCTGGTCGGATTGAGGGAAGGGAAGAGGCCGCAGTAAGACTGCATTGACCACGCTGAAAATCGCGGTGTTGGCGCCAATGCCGAGCGCCAGCGTCAACACCGCGACTGCCGTAAACGCCGGAGACTTCGCGAGCATGCGGAGCCCGTAGCGGAGATCTTGCAGCAAAGTTCCCATGGATTCTCCCTGGTCCTCGCTGCCGCGCTCTGCCGGTGCAAGCTCGCGAGGTTGACTATTGCTTAGCCGGCGGCTCGAATTTCGAGTCGTCGACCGGCACATTATTCTTTACATCTTTGATCACGTAAGACGAAGACTCACCCGTTCTCGACCATGTCGTCTTGTACGGGATATTCACGCCGTCGACCGGCTTGTAATCCGCGTAGTCGGCTTGAATCGGCAGGGAACCGAATACCGTGCGATTTCGGATCATTCGCCGCACCAGCAGCCCGGATTGTTCATCGAAAAACAAAAGTTCGATGATGCCGTCCGGCGCCTTCGCCTGCATAACGTAGGTTGTTTCGTCGCCGATCTTCGCTTGACCTCGGACGTGCTTATCCGTATAACTCTTGAGCGCCGCAACCGGATTCACTGCTGCTTCGCGTCGCAAAACGATGGCGTCGCTTGGTTCTGCGTCGCGCGTTCCTTGGCTGGATGCGACCCATGCGCGCGAGCCATCAAAGCCAGCTGTGACTTCTCCTTCCGGCAGCGTCGTCACTTCATACATTTTGCCGAGCCCTTTTTCGTAGGCTTCAATCGAATAGGTCTTACCGTCGCTGTCGGTTTCTTGCAGCTGAATTTCCCGCGAATTCACTTTACTCAGGGCATCTCCGTTGCCAATGGCTTGAGCATATTTGTCGAGCACCGCATCGGCGCTCGGAAGCGGTTGGGGCGTAGAGCCCGCGGTCGGCCGGATAAATTGCGGGGCTACTGCCTCCGCCGGAAGCGGCGGGACACCCATCGGCTGATGATTTCCCTGATGGCAGGTGTAGCAACTCACTTCGGAGCGTCCATCGAAATTGTTTTTGTTGATGGCAAAAAGCATGGTCATCATTTTGCGAGCCGTTTCTTTTTCCGGCTTCTCGTCTTTGTCGAAAGGCTTTACATGGCAGTAGTCGCATTTCACGCCGAGGGCTGTGGTCATGTAGCGCATTCCCGGCAGAAGGTCAGAGGCGGGAATGTCGTTCAGCACCTTGATGTTCTTGTAATACTGCCCCGCGGTTTTGTCTTTCGGTGCCTGCTCGAGTTGCGCGCCCGTTCCGACGGCAAGCGTCAATACGGCGGCCGACGCAATCAACGTTGGGCTCAGGAGCCGGCGAACTGTCGCATTCAGTTTTTGTAAAACACCTTGCATCACATCCTCCCAGAATTGAAATTCGTGAACTCGGGCGGTCATGCTTCAGCGATCACGGCCAGTTCAGGTTCCCCGATTCTACGCGAGTTGCGATTTTCTGGGCAGTTTTCCATGGCCCTGTCAAGACCATTATTCGTAGCGCAGCGCCTCCATCGGATCCAGGCGCATCGCACGTCGCGCCGGGATGTAGGAAGCAGCCAGAGCAACGAGCACAATCAAAACAGGCACGCCGATAAAAGTGGCGGGGTCTGTTGCCGTAACACCGAAAAGCAGGCTCGACATCAGACGAGTGATCGCAAGGCAAGCGACGATTCCGACCGCGATGCCAACGATAACCAACGTCGCACTCTGTCTGAGCACAAGCCGCAGAACGTTGCGAGGTTGCGCGCCAAGCGCCATGCGCACGCCGATTTCGTGTGTACGCTGGCTGAAGGAATAAGAGAGAACGCCGTATATACCGATTGTCGCGAGAAGCAATCCGAGAGCGCCCAAGACGGCTGAGAGCGCCGCCGCCGTGCGGTACGAGAAAAGCGATATGCGAACGAGTTCATCGACATTTCCCGATTGCAGAACCATCACGCCCGGATCGAGCGATTTTGCCGTCTCGCGCACTTGCCCGAGCAAGCTCGCCAGGTTGCCAGAGCTTCGAACCAGGACGTTCGCGTCGGTTTCACCATTTTCCAGACACGGAAAATAAAGGAACGCTTCCGGTTGCTCGGTCATGGTGTGGTACTTGATGTCTTTCACGACGCCAACAATCGTCCACCAGCGATGCCAACTGGAAATGCGGTGCCCGATCGCGCTCTGCCCCGGCCAAAACCTTTGCGCCATCGTCTGGTTGACGATCACGACCAGGGGCGCGCCTTGGCGATCCTGCTCGGTGAAATCGCGGCCGTCGATCACCGGAATCTGCATGGTCGAAAAATAGTTCGGCCCGGCATCGTTGAAATCAATGTACATGTCTTCGTTGGGCGCCGGCGTGTAGCCTTCGATCACCGGCTCCGTATACCCGCGGCCGTAAAACCAAAGAGGAACGTAGCGCTCCATGGTCACGGATTTAACGCCGGGCAGCGCGCGAAGGCGTTGAAGCAGATTGTCGTAAAACGCGTGCGAGGATTCGTTCGTGTAGCCATTCGGGCGAAGATCAAATGCGGCAAGCAGCACGTGATTTGGGTTAAACCCGGGACTCGCGGCCTGCACGTTTCTGGCGCTGCGCAGCAACAGCCCTGCACTGACCAGAAGAACGAGCGCAAGAACAACTTCCGAAACCACGAGGAGGCTCCGCAAGCGGCCATGCTCGGAGCCTGCTGAACTCGTGCGGCCCCCCTCCTTTAACGAGCGGATGAGGTTCGGCGAAGAAGCGCGGAGCGCGGGAACGACTCCGCAGATGACGCCGGTCAGGACAGACAGCGCGACCGTGAAGGCGAGCACCTCGGCGTTGACGCCGAGCGAAAGCCCGATGGGGAAGACACCGGCCGGAAAAAAGAGAACGAGCAAATTCGCGGCCCACGAAGCGACAACAATTCCACCAACGCCGCCCGCTAAGGCGAGGAGCAGACTTTCGACAAGCAATTGTTGAAGCAGACGCATCCTACTGGCTCCGAGGGCCGAGCGAACCGCGATTTCTCGCCCACGGCCGGCAGCACGCGCGAGAAGCAAGTTGGCAATATTCGCGCACCCAATCAGCAGCACAAGAACCGCAACGACCGAAAGAAACAGCAGCGCGGAAAGCAAAAGAATCTGGGCGCCGTAATGAGCCTTCCAGACCGGGGCGACGAAGATTCCCACATTCCGGCTGGAGGCGGGATATTCGCGCGCGATGCGGCGCGCAATGGTCGTCAAGTCAGCCTGCGCTTGCGCTACCGTGACGCCGGGCTTGAGCGGCCCCATTAAATGAATGAAAGTTGGCGAGCGCTGCTCTAAGTCTTCGCCCGGAAGAATTTCCGGCTGCATCATCATCGGCACCCAGTAATCCGGAGCGACGCCTACGATCGTTCCTTGAAAGCCGCGTGGCGCGACGCCGACAATCGTGAAACCGTGAGTATTGACGTTGACCGTCTGGCCGATGACGCTTGGATTCGCCCC
>DASRQP010000030.1:0-7986 GCA_035696585.1 Candidatus Acidiferrales bacterium
GGCGACGGCCAACTTCTTTTTCGTTTTATCCTGGCCAATCACGTAGCCATCAAGAAAGGCTTTGATCTCGGGCGGGCGCGGCAAACGGCGATTCGCCGGAGTGGCCTGCTCGCGCTTTTCCTCATCGAGGATCTGCTGGCAGACGCTGACGCACTCGTTGCAGATATAGGAGCGCGGATATTCCGAAGGCGAGCTGATGAGCTTCTCCACCTGTTCCTGAGTCTTGTGGCAGAAGGAACAATGAAGGGCTTCGTCTGCGTTAAATCGCTTCACCGGAATGTTAGCCTCCAGTCCGAGTCGTAGGCACTGTGCAGATCGTAACCGCTATTGTACGGCACGGGTTGGGCGCTGCGCGCCTGTTCATCGGTTTAGCTACTAACCTTTTGGAACGGACTAGCGGTGCTTGGAGATGATTTCGTCAACAACCCCGTATTCCTTGGCCTGCTCCGCCGACATGATGAAATCGCGCTCGACGTCCTTTTCGATTTTGTCCACGGACTGCCCGGTGTGATGGGCAATGAGCTTGTTCAACCCCGCGCGCGTCCGCAGGATTTCTTTGGCGTGAATATCAATGTCGGTTGCCTGGCCGGAAAGTCCGCTGAGCCAGGGCTGGTGAATCAGGATGCGCGAGTTCGGGAGCGAGTAGCGTTTCTTGGGAGTGCCGGCCATAAGCAGAACGGCGGCGATGGACGCCGCTTGGCCCACGCAATAGGTTACGACGTCCGGCCGAACGAACTGCATGGTGTCATAGATCGCCATTCCTGCGGTAATCACGCCACCCGGCGAGTTAATGTAAATCGAAATATCTTTTTCCGGGTCCTCGGCGGCGAGGAACAGGAGCTGCGCGGTGACGAGGTTCGCGACGTGGTCGTCGATCGGCGTGCCGATGAAGATGATGTGGTCCTTCAGCAGGCGCGAATAAATATCATAGGCGCGTTCGCCGCGGTTGGTCTGTTCGACCACCATGGGGACGAGCGTCGTAGCGTAAGAGGCTGGGATATCTCTCATCGGAGGTTGACCGGCGCGCACCAGAGTACGAAGCACGTATTATTTTTCACGTTTAGCGATGGTTTGAATTCGAGCCGTGCGGTGAAGCGAGTCAATTGTTTTATCACTGCGCAACTTCGATTTCATCCTATCGAGGGCCCCTTCCTTTGTCAAGCGTGCGCGAATCGCTGCTGCGGATTCGCCACTACGTTCTGCCAGCCTGGCAAACTCTTTTTCGAGCTCTTCGTCGGAGACTTCGACGCTTTCGGCGGTGCCGATACGGTCGATCAGAATCTCCGCCTTCACATCGCGCTCCGCGCGCTCCCGCTGGCGTTGGCGCATGGCGACCCAGTCCACATTGACAGCGCGAGGGTCAACTCCCTGAGCCGCGAGCGTGCGAACCATGCGTTCCAGGCGCGCGTCCATTTGATGCTCGATCAACGCTTCCGGAACCGGGAAATCGTGGCGCTTGACGAGCTCGTCCAGAATCTTTTCGCGCGCCTGCGATTGCTGATGCTCTTCACGAGCGGCAGCGAGGCGTTCGCGAATCTTGCCGCGAAGGTCTTCGAGGCTGGCCGCGCCCGCCGCGCCTTCGCCGATTTCCTTCACGAAGTCGTCGTTCAACTCCGGAAGCTTCTTTTCCTTGATGGCCTTGACTTCGACGGCGTAGTTGTAGGTCTTGCCCTTGAGCTTCTCATCCGGATAATCGTCGGGATACTTCGTTTCGAAGCGGCGCGTCTCGCCAGGGGAAGCGCCGCGCAGATTCTCGTTGAAAGCTTCCAGAGTCTCTTCGGCGCCGATATGGCACTGGACATTGTCGGCGCGAATGGGATCACCGCCGCCCGCCGGCGTGCCCATGATTTTTACCTGCACGAAGTCGCCGTCTTTGGCGGCGCGTCCCTCGACGGGAGCATACGTGGCGGCGCGCTCGCGCATTTCTTCGAGAGTCTTGTCAATTTCAGTGTCGCCCGCTGCAACGTCTTCGACTTCGATTTCCAGATTCTTGTAGTCACCGAGTTCGAATTCAGGAAGCACTTCGAACGTCGCGCGGAATTTCAGCAGGCCTGCATCGGTAAAATCCACCTTGTCGACTTCCGGGCGCGTGACCGGCGAGAGCTTTTTCTCCGTGAGCGCCTGCTCCAGAAATTCCGGGACCAGCGATTCGAGAACTTCGCCTTTGATTTCCGCGGCGAAGCGGCGGCGAATCAGCGTCACGGGCGCTTTGCCGGGACGAAAACCGGGAATGCGCGCGACGCGAGCCAGATCGCGCGCGATTTTTTCCGTCGTCTTCTGCACGTTCTCGGCGGGAATCTCGAGTTCGATTTCGCGGCGGCAAGTTGCTTCGGTCATCGTGAGAATCCAATTCTAAGATGCGAGTGAATTTCGGATTTAGGAAAGTTACGGCAGGGCACTACTTTCACGCTGCCTCAGGCCTCTTCGGAAATTTTCGCGGGAGGGCAGGGAAAAGCGGCCAAGCATCACAGCAAAATGAGTATAGAGGAACCAAATGCGACCGTCAACCACGCAAACTCAACAGCTCGCAGTGATCGTCGAAGATCTTTGGCGTTTTCACCTGAACAGAATCGCGCCGATGGTCGGGTGATACCCTGGGAGCACACTCGCTCCGCCCAACACGAGAAGAGTGCCTCTGATGGTGATAGTCAAAATTAAATATCGCAATAAGGCGAATTGACATAGCTACTAGGAACGTATTAAAACGTTACTCCGTTTGGCATGCACCTGCGGCAGTGTTGGTGTCTGTCGTCACATGCGAAAGGAGACCTCGAGATGACGCGGTATGCGGTGGTGATCGACTCCCTGCTCGGTCGCGAAAATTCAAAACGGAATTGTGCGTCGCTAATCCAATCTTCATATTCGCCTTCATCGCGAGCGCTTGCGTTCGTCGTTTTTCTATTTGTTCTTTTTTGCGTTCCCGTGGTCTCGGCGCAAGTGTCGGCAACGCTGTCGGGGACTGTTACGGACCCATCCGGCGCGGCTGTCACAGCTGCTAGCGTGACGGCGAGGAACTCGGACACGGGCTCAACTCGCAGCGCGGTTACCGATGCAGCGGGACGCTACCAATTTTTCTCGCTTCCTGTGGGTGACTACGAGGTTCACGCCAAGAAGGAGGGCTTCGCTGAAGAAATCCGAACGGGGATTCATCTGGTCGTTGGGCAGGATGCCAGCGTCGATCTCCATCTCCGCGTGGGAGAGGTAACTCAGCAAGTCACGGTGAATGCAGACGCATCACCTGTGAGCGTCACGCCGGCGGACATCTCAGGGCTGGTCGGCGAAAAACAGGTCAAGGATTTTCCTCTCAATGGACGAAGTTTCGATCTTCTCCTGACTCTCAATCCCGGAATTGTTAATTTCACGTGGGAAAAAACGGGCGGGATAGGGGTGTCAAACTCCACCGTCGGCAATAACTTCGCGGTGGACGGTAATCGGCCGCAGCAAAACCTGTTCTTGCTGAATGGAGTGGAATTTACGGGGGCGGCCGAAAACAACATGCAGCCCGGAGGGACCAGTCAAGAATTGCTCGGAGTCGACGCCGTGCGAGAATTCAATGTGCTGCGTGATTCCTACGGCGCGGAGTACGGCAAGCGTCCGGGAGCGCAGGTGTCGATTGTCACGCAGTCCGGAACGAACCAACTCCATGGAACTGTATATGAATTTCTGAGAAACAATTCTCTCGATGCACCCAACTTTTTCGATCCCGGCTCCGCGCCCCCTTTTCAGCGGAATCAGTTTGGGGCTTCTCTGGGAGGTCCGCTCCAAAAGGACAAAACATTTCTCTTCGGCAACTACGAAGGATTTCGCCAGCATCTGCACCAGACCGGCGTGGACCTTGTTCCCGACAACAACGCGCGAATGGGACTTCTGCCTTGCAAGATTGTCACTCCGGCTCCAAATCCCTGTCCGGCGTCGGGATTTGCGAACGTAGGTCTCGGCCCAGGGGTTGCGGCGCTACTTTCTGTTTGGCCCGTACAGAGCGCGGGCGCTCCTGACTTTGGTGGAATCGCGGAAGCATTCAATAACCCGTTGCAGACTATCCGGGATGACTTTGGGACCGTCCGGCTCGACCACATTCATTCGGCGCAAGATTCGGTCACTGCTGTCTACACAATTGACGACAGCGCTGACTTCACGCCCACAAGCACAAACGTCTTCAGCACCGATGCAGAGAGTTTACGCGAGCAGGTATTGAGTCTAGAGGAGACGCATGTCTTCTCGCCGACTGTGGTCAATACAGCCCGGGTCGGTTATTCCCGCGCTGGGTATTTTTTTACTGGGGAGCCCACTCCCGGCACGCCGGCGGCGAGTGCCACAGGATTCCTGGCGGGACACCCGGTTGGAGCGGTAGTCGTCGGTGGCAGCGCCGCATCGAATCCGGTGGCTCAAGTGAGCCTGGCAGGAAGCAACAACGGAAGCAACTTACTGGTCGCGCGCAATCTGTTCACCTACGAGGATCGTGTGACTTTTACGAAGGGACGCCACCAGTTCACCACCGGAGCATGGTTCCAACGCGTCCGGTCGAATGAAACGCTGGCGCTGAGCCAGTTCGGGCAGGCAACGTTCACGAGCCTCCAGACGTTTCTGCAGGGAACCGCGGCCAGCTTTCTGTTTGATCCAACTCCGACGCCAATGGCGTGGCGTTCTTGGCTTGCTTCCTGGTATGCCGAAGACGTTATCCGGCTGACGCCGAAGTTTACTTTGTCGCTGGGTTTTCGCGACGAGTTTACGAACGGGTGGAACGAGGCAAACGGGCGCGCGTCGAACTACATTTTTAGTAACGGCATTATTCAAACGCAGCCCATGGTCGGGAACTCCGTCTTCACGGTCAACAACGCCAAATTCCTGCCCCAGCCACGATTGGGTTTGGCATGGAGCCCTCTGAGGAGGACAGTGGTTCGCGCAGGTTTTGGTATGTACAACGATCTGCAAGATGCGCTCGGCTATCGCACGGACCAGAATGCGCCATTCAATCCCACGTACAGCCTGCCCAATCTACCTGTGTCGCAGTTCCCGATTTCGCCGACTGCCCCGGTGCCGGCATCGGCCAAGTTGGTTCCAGGCGGAGTGCAACCGGATTTGGAGACTCCGACGCTGATTTCCTACTCTCTTCGCGTCGAGCAGGAACTAACTGCCAATACGACTCTCACGGTCGGGTATGTGGGATCTCACGGATACCGCGAGATTCTCGGCATTGATGCGAACGAGCCGTTTCCCGTGATTTGTCCTGCATCTCCGTGTCCCGCGACTTATCCCAGCACCTTTCCTGCGGCCTTAGCCGGAACACCCATTCCCGCCGGAACGTATTTCGTTCCGACCGCAACGAAACCCAATCCTGCAATCGCCAACACGTGGTCCTGGTTCTCCGAAGCGAATAGTTCCTACAATTCGCTTCAAGTGGATGTGAACCATCGCTTCAGCGGTGGCCTCTCGTTGCGCGGCGTGTACACGTGGTCGAAGGCCCTCGACGACGGAGACTCGCTGAATGCCACCGCCTCGGGAGGTGAACCAGCTCTGGCTTCGAATCCGTTCAATTTACACGCGGACTGGGGACTCGCAAACTATGACGTCCGGAGTGCGGCAGTAATCAGCGGCGTGTACGCGCTCCCCGTTGGACAAGGAAAACGCTTCCTGAGCGATCTGAATGGCATTGGCAATCGAATCGCCAGCGGATGGATGGTCAATTCGATTGTGACGCTGCAGGGTGGTTTTCCGTTTACGCCCCAGTTGAGCTATAACCCGTCCAACAATGGCGACACGCGAAATCCAGTGCGGCCGTTTGTGAATCCAGCATTCTCCGGACCAGTAATTCTGGGAAACCCGAAGCAGTGGTTCAATCCCGCCGCGTTTCTGGCTCCTCCGCCGAACAGCGGATTTTACGGAAATCTCGGACGAGATACATTGACCGGGCCGGGACTTGCCACGTGGGATTTGTCTTTCCTGAAAGACACACAGATCCGCGAGCGGTTCAACCTGGAGTTCCGGGCGGAGCTGTTCAACATATTAAACCGAGCCAATTTCAACACGCCCAATGCGGTCGTTTTCACACCATCGGGCGTTTCGCCAACGGCGGGAGTGATCACGAGCACGTCCACGACTTCGAGGCAAGTTCAATTCGGACTGAAGCTGCTTTGGTAACGCGATGAATGCGGTCAAGGTTCACCGGGAACGACGGTAGCGCCTATTGAGGAACCCTCACCACTTCAATTGCCTGGAATGCGCCTGTTCCCGCACACGGATTTTGGTGACAATTTAAGTGGAGCTCGAATCAGCGCGGCGCCCAGCAAGCAGCAGGCCGATCCTGCAGCTCACCGGCCAGCTTAACAGCCAGGACAACCAGTACCAATGCGGCCACCCCTTGCTCCAGTTGGGAATAATCGCGCCGATGCCCATCGCTTCACCGATGATAAAGAACCAAAGAACATGCCCCCCGGCGCGGTCCGGGGCAAAGTGGGCGCAGAGCCAAGCACAAAGGATCGAGACGAGGACGAAGAGCGCCGTGCTCGTGATGAGAGCGGTGTCTGAGGGGACGCGGCCTTTGACGAAATCGCCTGGGAATATGCGCGAGAGCAACGGGTCCGTTGCCACGACAAGAACAATCGAGAGCACGTAGCTGCCAACAACGACGGCGATGGATTTGAGCATCGGTTATGGCTCCATGTACAAAGGATCTACGTTAAACACACGAGGCCTTCAAAGCTCAGGACTTTCAAGATTGGTAACTTGGCAACGTCAGTGGGCGAGACTGAAGGGCCAGGGCCTCGGGATGAGTAGCGTCATAAGGACAAAACCGAGCAGGGCGATGTCTTTGAGGAAATTGATCTGCTCGGCCATTTTCGCCTGCGGATCCTTCACCGTCCAGAAATTGTGAATGCCGAACGAAGCGGCTAGCAGGAAAACCACCAACAGAATCGCGCCGATGGTCGGGTGATAACCGAGGAGCATGCTCGCTCCGCCCAACACGAGAAGCACGCCGCTGCCGCCGACTGCCACCTCGGGAGCGGGCATGCCTTTGCTCTTGGCGTATCCGGCCATCATGTTGAGTTTGGCGAAGTGATTGAAGCCGCTCATGAGGAAAAAACCGCCAACGATGATGCGTCCGATGAGAAACAAGATCGGAAAGATAGTGGCCATAACTCCTCCTTTTTAAGTTCGAGGATGGGGCTATATCGCTGGCGGGGATTATACGCCTGGGAACGAACCCGAGCTGAATTTTCGCGGAGGACCAGCGAAGAGCGGCTCTTTTTTCGATTTCAAATGCTGAGTCGCGCCGCAGCACCAATTCATCCAATGGGACCTGACTTCAGCCGCCAACGGGAACGATTTCGAGCTGGGTGGGCCGGAGGATGGGACAGTGTGTATAATGTCGAAAACCCAGGGAGGCAATTAGATGTTGCGAATAAACGACGACGCCCCAAATTTCTCTGCGGAGACTTCGCAGGGCGCGATCAACTTCCACGAATGGATCGGCGACGGCTGGGCCATTTTGTTTTCGCATCCCAAGGACTTTACGCCCGTGTGCACCACGGAGCTGGGTTACATGGCCGGGCTGTTGCCGGAATTCCTAAAGCGCAATTGCAAGATCATCGGGCTCAGCGTGGATCCGGTGAGCAGTCACGCCAAGTGGACCGTGGACATTGAAAAGACGCAGGGTCACAAAGTGAACTATCCGATGATCGGCGATCCGGAACTGAAAATAGCGAAACTTTATGACATGCTCCCGGCGGACGCTGGCAACACTTCCGAAGGGCGCACTCCGGCGACGAATGCCACCGTGCGGACCGTGTTCGTGATCGGCCCCGACAAAAAAATCAAATTGATGTTGAGCTATCCCATGAGCACCGGCCGGAACTTCGACGAAGTGCTGCGCGTGCTCGATTCGATCCAGCTCACGGCTAAGCATAAGGTGTCCACGCCAGTGAACTGGAAACCGGGCGACGATGTGATACTGTCGGGCGCGGTTTCGGACGAAGAGGCCAAGCAGAA
>DASRQP010000031.1:0-3042 GCA_035696585.1 Candidatus Acidiferrales bacterium
TCAATCGCGTCCATCACCGTATCGAAACCAGCCGAGAAGAAACTCACCACACCTGGGAAAGCAAAACCCGCGGACACTGCATCATCGCAAGCAAGCGCATCGAAGAACGCGGAATCCGCGAAACAAACACAGGACGGCAAATCCGAAGAAGCGAGCGCAACTGCGCCACAGCAAACTTCGAATGCTGTCGCGAAGCCCGCAACGCAACCAGCAAATCAGCCGCCCGCGGCTCCGCCGGCTCCAGTGACGCCTGCGCCGATTCCGGTGCGCGAAGAAGTTCAAGGCAATCTTTATATCAACGACACATACGGATTCAGCATTTACAAACCGCCGGACTGGGACGTGATTGAAGGCGCTCGCGCAGCGCTGCCCGGCGCAGTGGTGGCGATGGGCACTTCGGATCAAACGACGTATCTGATTATTGGCCTCGAGCCATCGAGCGGCACGCTGCAGACACACGTCGCGTCGACCAACGAGCGCCTATCGAATATGTTCGACGATTATCGTCCGCTAGCCCCGCGGCAAACCATCGTCGCGGGCATGCACGCGATTGAATATCAATTTCAAGGGATGGCAAACGAGCAGCAGTGGAGCGGGACCGTAATGCTGCTGAGTCGAGGAGACAATTTCTTCACGATTTTCGGAGTCGCGTCCAGCAAGACGGACCTGGTGCAAATCCAGCAGAATGTAATCTCGCGCACAATCGCCAGCCTGCAATTCACCAAACCCTGATTTGTGAAATTTCGACTGCTAGAATTTTGTGACTTCGCTGAAGTGGAAATCGCGGATTTTCATTGCGGGCACAACCATATCGAATGATTCTTCGCCGGAAGCGCGCACGGCGGGGCCGAGCATCTCGACGTTCGAGAGCATTTCGATAATGCTTTGATTGAAGCGGAAATTTCGAACGGCGCCGGTGACGCGGCCGTTTTCGACAAGGAACGTGCCGTCGCGGGTCATGCCAGTGAGAATTTTCTGATACGGATCCACTTCGCAGATGTACCACAGGCGCGTGATGAGCAAGCCGCGCTCGGTCGAACGAATCATTTCCTCCGTGGAAGCATTTCCTCCCGCGAAAACCAAATTGAACGGCGCTTCGCCGTCTTCGCTGGGCAATGAGAATCCGTGGCCCGTGGGCTTCGCGTTTGCTTTCTTCGCGCTCGCGCGGGAGTAGACCAAATTCACAGGCACGCCGCGCTCAACCAGCGTGACTTTCCTGCGCGGCACGCCTTCGCCGTCAAACGGTGGGCCGAGTTGCAGCGGATGATAGACGTCGTCCCAAATGGAAATATTTTCACCGAACAGTTTCTTGCCCATGCGGCCCGTGAAGCAGGAGCGCTGATCCGTGACGCAAGTGGCCGCGAAATCGTAAAATACAAATCCAACGAGATCGAGGACGGCCGGGGGTTCGAGAATCGTCGTGTAGCGTCCCGCCGGAATTTCCCGAGGCGCGCGCGAGCTTGCCGCCTTTTCGCTTGCCCGCCGCGCTAAAGCTTCGGGGTCGATGTCATTCACGCGTGACGATGTCGCCTTGGCCCAGCCGGAAGAATCCTTTTCGAGGATGGTGACGGAGAATTCCGCGCGCGTGTCGTCGTAATATTCGAAAAGGCCGCGCGAATTCGCCAGCGCGATTTCCGCAAGGCCCGTGGAAAAAATGCCGGCCGTCGTTTGCTTGTTTTTATCGGCCATGCGGCAAACGGATGTGACGGCGCGGGCGCGATCGTCCGGCGTCGCGGCGGCTGTCTGCGCGACGAACCGGCTGACTTTCGTAAGTTTCTGTTTCCCCAGCATGGGCAGCAATTCAGGATTGCGCGGCTGCACGCGAGCGAGTTCCAGAGCTGCAGTAGTTACGCGGCGCAGCGATTCGTCGTCAGTCTTGTTCGTGGAGGCGCGCGCCGTGCGGCCATCGACCACCGCGCGCACGGAAATGGTCAGGCCTTGCTCGGCGACATTCTGATGAATCGTGTTGTTCGCGAAACGCGTGAGCGCGCTCGTAACGGCGTTGATATCCACTTCCGTTTCGTCCGCTTCGCTGAGCTTGAAGATTTTCTCCGCGATACGGCGCAATTCGGCAGAGCCGAGACGATGGTCCATTGCGACCGCGTGCCCGCGCCGCGGAGTCTTCGCCGAAGCGCGCTTCCCTGTTCGCGTTTTGGATTTCGAGGCCATTATTTTGAGAGGGCGATTCCCACTTTCACGTTGCGGAAGCGCGCCGGTGACGCGCCATGTCCTGTGCCCATGGTTTGCATGGGCTGGCCTTTGCCGCAATTCGGCGTTCCCCAGAGCGTCCAATAATCCCGCGAGCAAATCGCGTCGCAACTATTCCAGAATTCCGTGGTGATTCCGCTGTAGCTCGGAGTCTTGATCATCCGCCCACGTTTGCCGTTCTTGATCTCCCAGCCAATTTCCGTGGAGAACTGGAAATGGTAGCGGCGGTCGTCGATGGACCACGAGCGATTCGTTTCCATGTAGATTCCGTCGTCGGTGCTGGCAATCAGATCGTCGAACTTCCGGTCGCCCGGCAAAATGCTGATATTCGTCATGCGAATAATCGGCAAACGGTTCCAGCCTTCGGTGCGCATCGTGCCATTCGAGCGCGACTGTCCAATCGCGGCGGCCGTTTCGCGATTCGTCAAGTAGCCCGTGAAAAGCCCATCGGAGATAATCGGCGTGCATTGCGCGGGGACGCCTTCGTCATCGTAGCCGAACGTCCCGAGACCCGGGCCGTGAGCGAGACGCGCGTCAGCAACCACGTTGACGATGTCCGAGCCGTAACGCAGCGAATTCAATTTATCGAGCGTGAGAAAACTCATGCCCGCGAAATTCGCTTCCATGCCGAGAACGCGGTCGAGCTCGATTGGGTGGCCGATGGATTCGTGAATCTGCAAACCCAGTTGCGAGCTATCGAGAATAATTGTGCGCTGCCCTTCGGGGCACGGCGCGGCGCTGTGGAGTGCGACACTTTCCCCGGCGATGCGCGGCGCGTGCCCGACCAGATCGAGTTCTTCTATTAATTCGTAGCCGCGCAGCATGTGCTGTCCG
>DASRQP010000032.1:0-7417 GCA_035696585.1 Candidatus Acidiferrales bacterium
TCTCGAAGCCCGGCGCGGAAGCGGAAACGATGTATTCGCCGACCGGCACTTCGTCGATTTCAAATTCCCCGTTTTCGTTCGTCACGACTGTTTTCGTCCAAGCGGAACTTGCCGCGTGAATCATTACCTGCGCGCCTTGAATGGGGCGGTGATCGGGATCGTGCACGATGCCGCGCACCGTGCCCAATATCGTCGCGAATGAAAAGCTCGCACACAGAAATAGAAACACGATCAATAAGCCGAAGCGAAACGGACGCATATCTGGCCCTCCTGAGCCGGCGGTATTTTTACGGCGACGAACTAGGTGTGGAGGGCTAGAGTCGGGGAGGTTCGAGCGGAATGCGCGAAAAACCGTTCGCAACGCGCGGATTGTGCGCGAGGAACAACATTTCTGCTGGCTCCGGCGCAGGCAGCGTGAACGCCGCTCGCAATTGAGTCGGAGGCAGTGGCGAAGCGAGACCGTAATCGAGATTCTTCTGTGAGTCGCAATGCATCGCGCATGCGCCCGCCGCGTCTGACTGGCAATGCATACTCATGGCGCGAGCATGTTTGTGAGGCAAGCAGCACATCATCGTGCATTGGCTGGCAGCGCAGGCATAGCTGCGCGACAAGAGTGCGAGCGGCGCGGCCAGCAGCGCGAGGATGAGGGCAGCAGATTGAATGCGGCGCGTCATTTATTTGTTCGTATCGAATGCGAATCGCATACTGATGCTAACACAATCGACGAACCGTGCTATTCCGAGTACGCATCGATGAGATGAGTTGGATTGTCATTTCCATTCTTTCGGGCTACGCTCGCGTTGCGATGCTGCGATTCAAACTGATTTACGACGACGGATACGATCTTCACCTGGGCGCGCACGTTTTTCCGTCGCAAAAATACCGGCTGGTTCGCGAAGCGCTGTTGCACGAAGATCTGGCGGGTGAGTCCGATTTTATTTCACCGGCGCCCGCGACGGATGAAGACGTCCTGCGCGTTCATGAGCCTGACTACGTCCACAAATTAAAAACGGGCACGCTGAACTATCTCGAGATTCTTCGCATGGAGGTTGCGTACTCGAAGGAACTTATCAATGCCTGCTGGCTCGGGGCGGGCGGCTCGACTGAAGCGGGGATGCGCGCGCTCGCCGACGACTGCGCGGTGAATATTGGCGGCGGTTTTCACCACGCCTATCCGGATCATGGCGAAGGCTTCTGCGTGCTTCACGATGTTGCGATCGCCATTCGCCGCTTGCAATTCGACGGCGCCATTCGCACCGCGATGACCGTCGACACGGACGTGCATCAAGGTAACGGGACGGCCGCGATCTTCTCTGACGATGACTCTGTTTTTACATTCTCGATTCATCAGGAGAATAATTATCCGTATCCGAAGCCGCCGTCGAACCTGGACGCAAATTTGCCCGACGGCACGGACGACAAGAATTATCTGGCAATTTTAGAGGCGCATCTGGTGCGGGCGTTTGAGGCGTTTCGTCCGGATTTGATTTTTTACATCGCAGGAGCGGATCCGTATCGCGAAGATCAGCTTGGTGGGCTTGCGCTAACGATGGAAGGTTTGCGTCAGCGCGACGATTTAGTTTTCGAGCATGCGCGGCGTCACGGCGTGCCCGTTGCGGTGACGCTGGCGGGCGGTTATGCGCGCCGCGTGGCCGACACAGTGCGCATCCACGTCAACACAATTCTGGGCGCCCGCGACGCCATACGCCAGGAATCCGCGCGTTCCGCCCGTTGAACGACTGCCAACTGCCGCTCGCGCGATAGTCTCCAGCGCTCCGCTATGCCTTCCCGCTCTGGATGCGCATTCCGTAAAATGAACGGTAGACGAAGAAGAACGAGATGAGGAAAAACACGGCGGAAAGAATGTGCGTTAATCCGCTTCCGCCTCTCTCCGAAGTCAATTGCACGCCGAGTTCGACAGCCAGCAATCCAAACAGCGTGGTGAATTTGATTACCGGATTGAGCGCAACAGACGAAGTGTCCTTGAACGGATCGCCGACTGTATCGCCGACAACCGTGGCGTCGTGCAGCGGGGTGCCTTTCTGTTTCAGCTCGACTTCAACAATTTTCTTCGCGTTGTCCCATGCGCCGCCCGCGTTGGCCATGAAAATCGCCTGATACAGGCCGAACATCGCGATGGAAATCAGGTAGCCGATGAAGAAGAAGGGTTCGAGGAACGCAAACGAAAGCGCGGCGAAGAACACCGCGATGAAAATATTGAGCATTCCTTTTTGCGCGTACTGCGTGCAAATCTCGACCACTTTTTTGCTGTCGGCGATCGAGGCGCTCTTGGCGCTTTCGAGATGAATGTTGGCTTTGATGAATTCAACGGCTCGGTAAGCTCCCGTCGTCACCGCCTGCGTGGAAGCTCCCGTAAACCAGTAAATCATCGCGCCGCCGGTGACAATGCCCAGCAAAAACGGCGCATGCAGCAACGAAAGTTTGTCGACGTTGACGGTGATGCCATTCGTCAGCGCCATGATGATGGAGAAAATCATCGTGGTCGCGCCGACAACCGCTGTACCGATCAGGACGGGCTTTGCCGTGGCCTTGAAGGTGTTGCCCGCGCCGTCATTCTCTTCGAGTAGATCCTTGGCATGCGCGAAGTTCACGTCCATGTTGTAATCGATTTTCAGTTCCTGCTTGATGTTGGGAATCTGCTCGATCAAGGAAAGTTCGTAGATCGACTGCGCGTTGTCTGTCACCGGGCCATAGGAATCGACGGCAATCGTCACTGGACCCATGCCGAGGAAACCAAAAGCAACCAGGCCGAACGCAAAGACTGGCGCGGCAATCATCAAAGCGCTAAGCCCCAACGTGCTGATCAGGTATCCGATGGACATCAGCAGCACCATCGTGAGTCCCAGATAATACGCGGAGAAATTGCCCGCGACGAAGCCGGACAAGATTCCCAGCGACGCGCCGCCTTCCTGCGCCGAGCGCACCACTTCGCGCACGTGCCGCGATTCGGTGGACGTGAAAACTTTCACCAGTTCCGGAATAATCGCGCCGGCCAAAGTGCCGCACGAAATAATGATCGACAATTTCCACCATTGCGACGTGTCGCCGCCGATGTCCGGAATAATGAAGTAGGAAATCAGGAACGTCAGGGCCACCGACGTGAGCGAAGTGATCCAAACCAGGGAAGTCAGCGGAGACTCGAAATTCATCTCTGTAACATGTCCGAACCGGGCTTTCGCGATGGCGTCGTTGACAAAGTAGGCGACCGCGCTGGCGACCAGCATGGCCACGCGGATGATGAAAATCCAGACGAGCAATTGCACCTGCACGACAGGATTTTTCACGCCGAGCAAAATGAAAGCAATCAGTGCAACGCCTGTGACGCCGTAAGTCTCGAAACCGTCGGCGCTGGGTCCCACGGAGTCTCCGGCGTTGTCTCCCGTGCAGTCGGCGATCACGCCGGGATTGCGCGCGTCGTCTTCCTTGATTTTGAAAACGATCTTCATCAGGTCGGCGCCAATGTCGGCGATTTTCGTGAAAATTCCGCCCGCGATTCGCAACGCGGCTGCGCCGAGCGACTCACCAATCGCGAATCCGATGAAGCATGCGCCGGAGTAATCGCCGGGAACGAAAAGCAGAATGATGAGCATCATCAGCAGTTCCACGCTGACGAGCATCATGCCAATGCTCATGCCCGCGCGCAGCGGGATGCGGTAAATCGGGAAAGGCTTGCCCGGCAATGCCGCAAATGCCGTCCGCGAATTCGCGAATGTGTTTACGCGAATCCCGAACCACGCAACTCCGTAACTGCCGGAGATTCCCAGGACGCTGAACGCTAGGATGATGATGACTTTGATTGCGTCGTCATGCAGCAGCACGCCGAAATATAAAATTATGATCACGGCGATAAAAGATTCCAGAAGGAGCAGGAATTTCCCCTGCGTGATCAGGTATGTCTTGCAGGTTTCGTAAATCAACTCGGACATTTCGCGCATCGAGCGATGCACGGGCAGGTTTCTGAGGCGCACATACATCGTCATGCCAAACAGCAGGCCAAAAATGCAGAACAAAATTCCCCAAAGGAGCAGGGTGTGCCCGTTCACGCCCAGAAAATTCACCTGCGTCAAATCGGGAACTTTCAGGTTCGCCTCTCCGCCCGGCTCCTGCGTCGATTGCGCATGGGCCGCGGCCGCGGCCAAGAAAGTAAGAGCCGTGCTGGTGGCGCCGATTTTCGCGACGCGCCCCACGGCGAATCGGCCTCGTAGCGATGAAATGCTCGCGAGCCACTTGCGCATCAGAAATCCTCCCGTGAGCGTCGGCTCACACGTATGAATCGATTCGTCCATGCTCCGAGTGACATTCTTCCTCCGGATGATTTGAAACTCCCGCTGGAACCCTATGGGGTCGCATGCAGACAGGTTAGAAACAAACGTTTGTAACAGGATTCGCGGATTTCGTCAAGAATGGGTCATAAATGGGTCAGTTTTCGTGCGCGTGCCACTTAGACAAAGTCATAACGGGAATTTGGCTGCTTCGAGGAGATCCAGGAACAGTCCCGAAAGGTACAGCTAATGTTCCGCCATAAGCCCAAGCTGTAGATGAGGCAAACCTGATGAAACGAGCTGGAGTTATCAGCACCGCATTTCTTTCGTTCCTGCTGCTGGGAGCCACTGCTTTTGGCAACCCTCAGCCGGGACCACAGCAAGACAAGAATAAGGAACAGCAACAGAAGCAGAGCAAGCAACCGCAACGCGCTCAGCAGCCGCAGCACGCGCAACAACAGCAGAGAGCCCAGCGCACTCAGCAGCCGCAACGTGCCCAGCAGACGCAACGGAGCCAACAACAGCAAAAGCCGCAGCGCGCGCAGCAGCAACAGCGGACACAGCAGCCACAGCGCAGCCAACAGCAGCCCCAGCGCGCACAGCAGCAACAGCGGACACAGCAGCCACAACGCGCGCAACAGACGCAACGCAGCCAGCAACAGCCCCAGCGTGCCCAACAGCAAAATCGGAGTCAGCAGCCGCAGCGCGCGCAGCAACAGCAGAGCCAGAACACGCAGCACGCGGAAATACGGCGCACGCCGCAAGAGCAACGCACACAGCAAGGCGAACAGCGCGGCGATTGGCAGCAGCATCGCGCCCACAGTTGGGATTCCGAGCACCGCACCTGGCAGCAACGCGGGGGTTACAACGGCTATCGCTTTCCGGACGGCTACTACCGCTCCCATTACGGTGAGGGTCACTCGTTCCGCGTCTACAGCCTGCCCTTTATGTATGTGGGCGGAGATCCGCGCTTCCAATACGGCGGCTATTGGTTCAGTGTGATGGATCCGATTCCAGAATACTGGGCAAGCAACTGGTACGAGAACGATGACATGTACGTCAATTACTACGACAACGGGTATTACCTGTATGACCGCAGGTATCCGGGCCGTCCTGGGCTTGCCATCAGCATCTCGTTCTAAGCAATCCGCAAACCGGCGGCAGTCTTAAAAGAAGCGTCCGGCTCCACGAACAGAGAGAGGCGTTCGATGGAGTCGGGCGCTTTTTTTTGCCCTCGCCACTTGCAGCGCAAATGCGCTGGCCGAGGCACGCCGATATCACACTGAGAACGTCAACCCGCCCTCAGCAGCCTGCCAACTTTTTGTTAAATGTGACCTCACCAACCGCCGGTTTGGGAGTCTATACACTAGGTCGGCAAGACCTACAGTTACTAAGCTTTCTATCGAGCCCAGGGGTGAGGGATGCAGAACTTGCTTGGCAATCTTCGCTATGCGCTGCGACAGTTCCGTCTGTCGCCTGTCTTCACGGCTTCAGCGGTACTCACGCTGGCGCTCGGCATCGGCGGCACCACCGCAATATTCAGCTTGATTCACGCGGTAATGCTCCGCTCCTTACCGGTTTCCGATCCCGCGATGCTGTACCGTGTCGGCGAAGGTGACGATTGCTGCGTCGAAAGCGGTCTGCAAGACCACTGGGGAATGGTTTCCTTCCCTCTGTACGAACGCCTCAAGGCCGAAACGCCGGAATTCGAAGACGTGACCGCTTTTCAGGCCGGTGGAACGCGCATGAGCGTCCGACGCGAAGGCACCGAGTCCGTTCCCAGGCCTCTGCGCTCCGAATACGTGACTTCCAGTTATTTCTCCACGCTCGGCGTGCGCGCGTTCGCTGGGCGCTTGTTTACCCCGGCCGATGATACCGAAGGCTCCCCTCCCGTTGCTGTCATTAGCCATCATGTCTGGCAAATGACCTACGGTTCAGACCGTTCGATCATTGGCTCAACCTTCGATGTCGAGGGCCATGCCTTCACCGTGATCGGAATCGCGCCGCCTGGGTTTTTCGGCGAAACTCTCCTCGGCGACCCGCCCGATATTTGGATTCCCTTGCATCAGGAACCAATGATCGATGGCGCCGGTAACCGGCTGCACCAGTCGCCCCCTGCCTGGTTGCGCATGATTGGACGCCTCAGGCCTGGCGCTTCCGTTGCCGGAATGGCTCCTCGCCTCACGGGAGTGCTGCGGCTATGGTTGCAACATGACTCCGATTATCCCGCGAATTGGATGGCCGACGTAATCCGCGACCTTCCCAAGCAGAGCATCAACGTCGTGCCCGCCGGAGCCGGCGTCGCCGTCATGAAAGAAGAGTACAGCCGTAGCCTGCAGATTCTCCTTGCCGTGTGCGGGTTGGTGCTGCTCATCGCGTGCGCCAATGTCGCCAACCTGCTTCTGGCTCGGGCCGTTGCCCGTCGCGGACAAACCGCTTTGCGCCTCGCCATCGGCGCCACTCGCCGGCAAATCATTGTGCAGGCTCTCACGGAAAGCGTTCTGCTCGCCATTGCCGGCGGCGTTGCGGGATTGCTCGTAGCCATCGCGGCCGCGCGGTTGCTACTCGCGCTGGCATTCCGAGGCGCGCATTTCCTTCCCATTAGCACCAGCCCGTCGCTGCCAGTGCTGGCGTTCGCCTTCGGATTGGCGCTGATAACGGGAATCATTTTTGGAGCGGCTCCCGCATGGTTTGCGACGCGCACCGATCCCGCCGAAGCATTGCGTGGCTCGTCGAGCCGCAGCACCACCGGACACTCCACCTTCGCGCGCAAGGCTCTGCTGATCCTGCAATTCAGCGTCTCGGTCGTTCTCGTCGCGGGAGCCACCATGCTGGCGCGAAGCCTGAGCAACCTCGAAGGTCAAAACTTCGGCTTTCAGATCAAAGATCGCGTCCTGGTTTCACTCCACAACCCGGAATCAGGTCACACGCAGCCAGAATTAGCCGCGCTCTACCGCCAGATCGAAGACCGCCTCAACCGCATCCCAGGAGTGCGCGGCGCCGGCCTCGCGCTTTACAATCCGCTCACCAACAATTGGGGCGAGATGATCGAAATCGCCGGCCATCCTCCGTCATCCGAGACCAGCGAGGAGTCCGGCGCATCCTGGGATCGTGTCAGCGCCAATTATCTTCAA
>DASRQP010000033.1:0-12040 GCA_035696585.1 Candidatus Acidiferrales bacterium
GCCTGGTCTCCTCGACGCCGAGCGTGCTCGCCGACCCGAAGTCATTGTATTCCTCGATGCGGATCCCGATTTGTCCTATGGCGATGTCCTGAAGGCAATAGACACGATCCGCGGTGCGAACGGCCAAGTCATCCTCCTTGGAGACAAAAACCCAAGGTTAGCAGCGCGCAAGCCATGATTTGACAGGGGCGACGGTGGCGGCTATTCTGTGTGCATCGTGACGTTTGCTTCCTTCTATTAGCGCTTACTTCTGAGCCCCACGCCGGGGCGTTGCACTTCTCCGTTCGAACCGATTCACCGCTTTCATTCACGCTGCGATTTCTATTGGAGCTTTTCCATGACGACACTGAGCATGTTTCAAAAACTCGACCAGATCGAGACTCGCTATGACGAGCTGAATGTGGAGCTGTCTTCGCAGGAAGTGCACGAGGATTCGGGGCGCTATCAGAAAGTCGCGAAGATGCACGCGGAGCTTTCCGCCATTGTCGAGAAATATCGCGAGTGGAAGGAAATTGAAAAGGGAATCGCGGGCGCGAAGCAGATGATCGACGAAGCGGAAGATGCGGAGATGAAGCAACTGGCGCACGACGAGCAGCACGCGTTGGAAACGCGCCGCGAAACGGTGGAGCGCGATTTGAAAATGCTGCTCTTGCCGAGAGATCCCAACGACGAGAAGAACGTCATAGTGGAAATACGCGCGGGCACGGGCGGGGACGAGGCTTCGCTTTTCGCGGGCGAACTATTTCGCATGTATTCGCGCTACGCGGAATCGCAGGGCTGGCGCGTGGAAGTGCTGGAGAGTTCCGCGTCGTCCATCGGCGGCGTGAAGGAAATCATCGCGGCGATTCAAGGGCAGAAAGTTTATTCGAAGTTGAAATATGAAAGCGGCGTGCATCGCGTGCAGCGCGTTCCGGCCACCGAGCAGCAGGGGCGCATCCATACTTCGGCTGCGACGGTCGCGGTGCTGCCCGAAGCCGACGATATCGACATCAAAATCGAGGCGAAGGATTTGCGCGTGGACACATTCTGTTCATCGGGTCCCGGCGGGCAATCGGTGAACACGACTTACTCGGCCGTGCGCATCACGCACATTCCGACCGGACTGGTGGTTTCGCAGCAGGACGAAAAATCGCAAATCAAGAATCGCGCGAAGGCGATGCGCGTGCTGCGGACGCGTCTTTACGAAATGGAGCAGGAAAAGCAGCACCAGTTGATTGCTGCGGAGCGCCGCGGGCAAATCAAGACGGGCGACCGTTCAGAAAAAATTCGCACGTACAATTTCCCGCAGAATCGCGTCAGCGATCATCGCATCGGGCTGACGCTTCACCAGTTGACGGAAGTGATGGACGGCAAGCTGGGGCCGCTGGTGGATGCGCTGATTACGCACTATGAATCGGAGCGGCTGAATCAAGAGTTGGTAGCGAGCTGAAATGGCAGCGAAATGACCATGGCCATGCCAAACGAGAATCGCGCGACGGTTTCCGGCGGAGCGTCCGGTGCAATGCGCATCGAGAGCGCGGCCGTGAATGTCCGGGCTGCGCTTCGTGACGCGATGGCTCGAATGAGTTCGGCCGGTGTGCCATCGCACGCGCTCGCGGCGGAATTATTGCTGATGCATGTTATGGGACGCGACCGCGCATGGCTTTATGCGCATCCGGAAGCGCCGCTCGATGCCGAAGACGCGCGCAGATATTTTGAGTTGGTAACGAAACGCGCGGCGGGCACACCGACGCAATATCTGACAGGCAGGCAGGAATTCTGGGGACTCGAATTCGAAGTGACGCCAGCGGTGCTGATTCCGCGGCCGGAGACAGAGCACGTCGTCGAAGTCGCGGTGGAACGTCTGGGCAAAGAACGCGCGAATGCGTTGCTGCGCATCGCGGATGTTGGCACAGGCTCTGGCTGCATCACTGTGGCGCTGGCGCATGAATTTCCACGTGCGGAAATTGTCGCGACCGACATTTCGGCTGACGCGTTGGCTGTCGCTGCGCGAAATGCGGAGCGGCATAACATGGCGGAACGCGTCCATTTTCTCGAATGCAATTTGCTCGATGCGTTTGCGAGCGCACGCGCGACATTCGATATGATCGTCAGCAATCCGCCGTACGTTGCGCGCGATGAAGAAGCGCAACTGCCGCGCGAAGTCCGCGAACACGAGCCGCACGAAGCTCTTTTTTGCGGCGCGACAGGCACGGAGATTTACGCGCCACTAATCAGTCAAGCCGCCGAATTGCTGCGGAGTGGAGGATTGCTGGCGCTCGAAATCGGCTACGGAGCGCTCGACCGCGTCCGCTCGCTGCTCGACGAATCCTCGTCATGGCGAGAAATTCGTGTCGCCAATGATCTGGCGGGCATTCCCCGGATAATTTCCGCCGAACGCGCATAGCGGTCCCGCTGCGTGTATGATTTCAACCTGAAGGCTCCCTCGCGATGCCAAAGCTCGCGCAATACCGCGCCAAGCAAAATGCGACGCCAGTTGTAAGTTCGACGACAGCGACGTCGGCCGGGCTCGGGAATGTTTCCATACTCCATGTGGACATGGACGCGTTTTTCGTGTCGGTGGAGTTGCTGGACCGGCCGGAGTTGCGCGGACTGCCCGTAGTGGTGGGCGGGCAGGCGAATCAGCGCGGCGTGGTCACGTCGGCGAGCTACGAAGCGCGGAAATTTGGCGTTCATTCCGCGATGCCGCTGCGCACGGCGGGAAAGCTGTGCCCGCGCGCGGTGTTTCTCGATAATCGCCACGAGCTGTATTCGCAATGGAGCGATCGCGTCGCGACAATCCTCGCGAAGTATTCGCCCGTGGTTGAGATGGCTTCGATTGACGAAGCGTATCTCGACCTGACGGGTACGGAGCGGCTGCTCGGGCCGCCGCTCGCGGCCGCGGATTGTCTGCTGCGCGATATCACAAATCAAACGAGCCTGCCGTGCTCCGGCGGACTCGCAAGCACGCGGCTGGTCGCAAAAGTGGCGAGCGATCAGGCCAAACCACGCGGCCTCGTTTGGGTTCCACAAGGAAGCGAAGAGGGTTTTCTTGCGCCGCTCAGCGTGCGAAAAATTCCGGGCATCGGGAAAGTCACGGAAAGCGCGCTTGCGAATCTGGGGATTCAAAGTGTCGCGCAACTTGCGGCTGTCTCGCACGAGCGCCTGGAAGAGACATTTGGCCGCTGGGGGACGGCGCTCTACCGCAAAGCTCGCGGGCAGGATACGTATGAATTCTTCGTGGATGCGGAACCGAAATCCATTTCGCACAACTGCACATTTGGCAGTGACACCGCCGACTGCGAAATCCTGGAATCCACTTTGAGCCTGCTAACGCAGAAAGCGGGGAAGCGTTTGCGCGACGCGGGACTTTTTTGCCGCACGGTCACGGTGACACTTCGCTTCACGAATTTTCAAACCATCACGCGCAGCCATACGTTCGCGAATCCTGCTGATCTCGACGCTGTGATTCTGGCGGCGGTTCGCGAATTATTCCACGGTGCGTGGAACGGCTCCGCGAAGCTGCGGCTGGTTGGCGTGGCGCTGTCTTCATTCCATGCAGCTTCGACGGCCACGGGTCAGCTCGAATTGCTTGATGCGGGGCGCCGCGAGAAACTCGAACGACTCGCGCAAGCCGCTGACCGACTGCGCGACCGCTTCGGCTTCTCGAAAATTCAGCTCGGCGGCTCATTGCCCCGTCGCGGCGATTCGTAATCGTGCGTTTTGGGTAATGGGTCAGTTTGAATTTTAACTCCTTGTGTCACGATCAAAAAAATTCAAACTGACCCACCACCTGCGCTTGCAATAACTCGCGGCTCCCACCCCCGCTGCCGTATAATCGCGGCCCATGTCTTCCCCTGGAACAGGCTATACACCACCGCCGAGCGCTGGTTCGAGAAAACGCGGCGGCCTCCGCGATTACTGGCAGCGCGTGACTGAAGGCCTGGCGATTCAGCAACTCTGGGGGCAGATGAAGGCGGACACGCGGGCGACGTATTCGTTTTACTCGCACGATGTGGATTGGGAAGCGATGGGCAAAGGGCGGCACTGGAAACGCCCGTTTCGAATTGCGTGGGCGCTCTTCCAGGCGATGCTGATGAAGCTGACGCCCGCGCGCCGCGTTTTACTGCTGATCGCGTGCGTGCTGATGTTGATCAACCTGAAATTCAACTTTGGCGACGGGCAAGTCTCTTTCGACCTCGGCGGCTTCGGCACTGCGATTTTATTTCTCCTGCTCGCGCTGGAGCTTGCCGACCGCGTGACGATGAAGCGCGACCTCGAAATCGCGCGCGAGATTCAGCACTGGCTGGTACCTGAACATCCGCCGGCGGTTCCTGGTGTGGATATTGCGTTCGCCACGCGGCCGCAAAACACGGTCGCAGGCGATTATTACGACGCGTTCCTGCGCGCGGGGCCCGAAGGCCATGCGGGGCAGTCGCTATTGATGGTGGTCGCCGACGTGGCGGGCAAGAGCGTCCCCGCAGCGCTGCTGATGGCCACTTTTCAGGCGAGTCTTCATTCGCTCGCTGCGCGGCCGGGAAGCCTGGACGAATTGGCGCGCGCTCTGAATCAATACGCCTGCGACCACAGCCTGATGGGCATGCGTTTCACGACAGCGTTTCTTGCCGAGTACGACTCTTCCGGGCACAGCGTCCGCTATGTCAACGCGGGGCACAATGCGCCTTTCTTGCGCCGCGCAGCGGGGACGATGGAACGCCTCTCCAAGGGTGAAGTGCCTTTCGGAATTGATAGTTCCACGGACTACCGTTCGGAGACCGTGGCGATTGGAAGCGGCGATCTTCTGGTGATTTTCACCGACGGTTTGGCGGAAGCGGTCAATGGCAGCGGCGAAGAATACAGTGAGCCGCGGATACAGGCGCGCGTCGAAACCTTCACGCAGGAATCCGCCGCTTCGGTTCTGGCGGTTCTGATGGGCGATGTGGATACTTTCGTCGGCCCGGCGCGGCAACACGACGACATCACATGCATGGCAGTACGCTTCCTTTAGTTTTTCGCACAGTAATTCTCACGTGCTTGCAGAACGAGCGAATCCGGCGGATTCGCATTCCCCGCACTCTTACAGACACTGTAGTTTGCCCTGACTGCGATTGGGGCACATAATTCAGACATGAACGCGCGCCAATTGGCAGAACAAATCTGCGAGAAATTGGGCAGCGCAGGGTATCAAGCCCTGTTCACGGGCGGATGCGTGCGCGACCTGCTCCTCCACCGCGATCCCGTGGATTACGACGTGGCGACGGACGCTCGTCCGGAAGAAGTGCAGCGCCTTTTTCCGGGGAGCATTGCGGTCGGCGCGCAATTCGGTGTCGTGATTGTCATCGAAGATAGTATGCAAGTCGAGGTGGCCACGTTCCGCTCGGATCTGGGGTATGCGGATGGCCGGCACCCGGTAGCCGTAAAATTCTCTGCGACACCTGAAGAGGATGCCCGGCGGCGCGACTTTACGATTAACGGCCTGATGATGGACCCGCGCGACGGCCGCGTGCTGGACTTTGTGGGCGGACAGGCGGACTTGTCGGCGGGCATCGTTCGTGCGATTGGCGATCCCGAACTACGATTCGACGAAGACAAACTGCGGATGGTTCGCGCGGTCCGTTTCGCAGCGCGTTTTGGCTACGTGATAGAGGCCGCCACGCGCGCGGCCATCGTCAAACGCGCGGCTGAAATCGGGCAAGTGTCGCAGGAGCGATTGCGCGACGAGCTGACGAAAATGCTGACGGAAGGCGCTGCGCGACGCGCGTTTGAGCTGCTCGATGAAACGGGCCTGCTGCGCGAGTTGCTGCCGGAGATATCGCGTATGAAAGGAGTCGCCCAGCCGCCGCAGTTCCATCCCGAAGGCGACGTTTGGACACACACGCTGCTTATGCTTGGGCAGCTTCCAGCTGGCTGCTCGCCAACGCTTGCCTGGGGCGTGCTGCTGCACGACGTCGGCAAGCCGCCAACGTTCAAACCACCCTCGGGGCCAAATGACCGGATCCGATTCGATGAGCACGTGGAAGTGGGAACGCGAATGGCCGAAGAAATCTGCCGGCGACTGAGGTTTTCGAACGACGACACCGAGCAAATCGCATTGCTGGTCGCAAATCATCTGCGGTTCAAGGACGTGGCGCAGATGCGTACGTCGACGCTGAAACGGTTCGTACGTCTGCCACGATTTGAGGAACATCTGGAACTGCACCGGCTCGATTGCCTTTCCAGCCATCGGGATATGACCTGCTACGATTTCACGCAGCGTTTCCTCGCCGATACGCCGCCGGAAGCTGTCCGGCCGCCGCGGCTGCTGACGGGAGAGGATCTGAAGGCGATGGGATATGCGCCCGGGCCAGCGTTTAAGGAAATCCTGCGCGCCGTGGAAGATGCGCAGTTGGAGGGTGGAATAAAGACGCATCAGCAAGCCGTGGAAATGGTAAGAGATGCCTTTCCGAGCGGGGAACTGAGGATTTCGCAAGGGAGAAATGCGTCGCAGGGCTGATTGCGTGCGGAGCTTGATTGGCAGTAATTAATTGAAAACATGTGCCTTATGTTTAGATTGAATACCTTAGTGTCTTATGCTAAAGATATCTAACACAAAGCAATTAAGTGGTTGTAACCCTTCCCACTGTTGCTGCATCGAATAGTTTAGGCAAAGCCCGCAAGGTTTCGTTCCTGCGTGGCCGAGAGGGGATAACAAAATGGCCAAGTCACAAACTGCTGTGCCTCATGAATTGCCGATACTGCCTCTGCGGGACACTGTTCTGTTTCCCGGCGCGGTGATGCCGTTGACGGTTGGGCGCGAGAGTTCCCTGGCGCTGCTCGACTCGCTGCAGGGTGAAGAGAAAATTCTGGGCGTGGTTGCGCAACTGGATCCTCGCATTGAAGACCCGGTCGGCACCGACCTGCACCAGATTGGCGCGCTCGGCAAAGTTCACAAAATGGTGCGTACGCCGAATGGAAATGTAGTGGTGTTCCTCGAAGGATTGACGCGAATTCGCGTGGTTGAAATTCTGGGGCTGAAGCCGTTTCTGCGCGCGCGCGCTGAAGAAATGCCCGATGTGGATGACGCGCCCGAAGCGGAATTGACGGCGCTCTTTCGAAACACGCAGGAGCTGTTCCGCGAAGTTGTGGCGCGCTCGCCGCAGCTTTCCGACGACTTGCAGGGCGTAGCGTTGAATATGGAGTCTCCATCGCAACTGGCGGACTTTGTGGCGGGAACATTGCCGTCGCTGAGCACGCTGGTGCGCCAGGAGCTTTTGGAAACGTCGAGTGTTCGCAAACGCCTGGAATCGCTGATCCGCGAACTGACCAAGGAAAAGGAAGTGTTGGAGCTTCGCGCGAAAATTCACGATCAGGTGCAGGAGCAGGTGAATCAGTCGCAGCGCGAATTTCTGTTGCGCGAGCAGCTCAAGGCTATTCAGAAGGAATTGGGCGACACCGACGACACGCAGAGCGAAGTCGCCGAGCTGCGCGAAAAAGTGGAATCGAGCGGCATGTCGGCGGAAGCGAAGAAAGAGTGCGAGCGCGAGTTGAAGCGGCTGACACGCATGACTCCCGCGTCGGCGGAGTACATGGTGTCGCGCACGTATCTTGAATGGATGACTTCGTTGCCGTGGGCAAAGACCTCCGGCGTTGAGGACATCGACATTCCGAAGTCGCAGGCGATTCTCGACGAGGATCACTACGACCTCGAGAAGATCAAACAGCGCATTCTGGATTATCTGGCGGTCAAAAAACTTCAGCCGGGCATGAAGGGCCCAATTCTTTGCTTCCTCGGGCCTCCGGGAGTGGGCAAGACGTCGCTGGGGAAATCGATCGCCCGTGCACTGGGCCGCAAGTTCGTGCGCATTTCGCTGGGCGGCATGCACGACGAAGCGGAGATCCGCGGCCATCGCCGGACGTACATCGGCGCGTTGCCGGGTCAAATCATTCAGGGCATTCGCCGCGCGGAAACGCTTGATCCTGTGTTCATGCTCGACGAAGTCGACAAGCTCGGCCGCGATTTCCGCGGCGATCCTTCGGCGGCGTTGATGGAAGTGCTCGACCCGGAGCAGAACGCTTCGTTCCGCGATCACTACCTCGACGTGCCGTTCGATTTGTCGAAAGTGCTGTTCGTGGCCACGGCGAACTGGATGGATCCGATCCCAGAGCCGCTGCGCGATCGCATGGAGATTCTCGAGCTTGCAGGTTACACCGAAGAGGAGAAGATCCATATCGCCAAGAGGTTTTTGATCCCGCGCCAGTGCTCCGAAAACGGGCTGAAGGCCGGCGAGCAAATCGAATTCGCCGACGAAGGCTTGCGCGAGATCATTCACGGGTACACGCGCGAAGCCGGCGTGCGAAGTCTGGAGCGCGAAGTTGCGACTCTGATTCGCAAGCAGGCGCGCCGAATCGCCGAAGGCAAGGTGGAAAAGCTAGTGGTGACGCCTGAAGTGGTTCGCGAAACACTGGGCGTGCCCAAGGTGCACATCGAAAAAGAAGTGGAAGAGCGCGTCTCGCGGCCCGGCGTTTCGGTCGGACTTGTGTGGACGCCTGCCGGCGGCGATATCGTGTTCATCGAAGCGACGAGCATGCGCGGCGGCAAGCAGTTCACGATGACTGGGCACCTGGGCGAAGTGATGCAGGAGTCCATGCGCGCGGCTCTTTCGTGGGTGCGCGCAAACGCGGAACGCTACGGCATCGATCCGGATTTCTTCCGCAAGCAGGACGTGCACATCCACGTACCGTCGGGCGCGATTCCGAAGGATGGTCCTTCGGCGGGCGTCGCGATGGTGACGGCGCTGGTGAGCCTGTTGAGCGGGCATGCCATTCGTCCGCGCGTGGCGATGACGGGAGAGATTTCTCTGACGGGCGTTGTGTTGCCGGTCGGAGGCATCAAGGAAAAGGTGCTGGGTGCGAAGCGCGCGGGGATTCGCGAAGTGATTTTGCCGGCGGAGAACGAGCCGAACGTGCAGGAAGATTTGCCAGCCGACTTGCTGGACGGATTGCAAATCCACTTCGTGCATTCGGTGGATCAGGCGCTCGAACTGGCGCTGGGAAAAATCGAGCCGTGGCCGCGTGCGGTGGGAGGCACAGGCCGCCGCGAGGAACGTCCTCCGGCCAGTCCGATTCACTAAGACTGCGAATAGCAGGGTGGGAGAAGTTATGCGAGAGGCCCGGCGTATCTTTTTAGCGCCGGGCCTTTCCTTAGTTTGTGCCTTTTTTGTGACGGGTGCCGCAGTATTTTCGACGCACGCGTTCGCTGAGAAGTATTATTTCCTTTGATGGTCTCGCTCACTCCAAGACAGGTTGCGGTACGCGCGCAGGAAACTGCATCGCAGCTTGTTGCGGCGCTGGATCGCGATGCGCTGGTGCCAAAATTTCTACGCTCGTATGTGAACGAGAAAAAGCGCCCCGGACGCACGTCCGAGCCGCAGCGTTATCGGGATCTTGTCGAAACGATTCGCCGCGAGGCACTGCTTCTTCTCGCGCTGCAAGTTGAGTCTCAAGCGCCTCAGAACCTCGGCATTCGGCCAAGTCAACGAGTCACTCCCGCACAAACGAGCCTGGTGAAATTGTTCCGTGAAGAATTTTATGCCGCGCTTGGCCGCAGGCTTGGCGGGAGCGAAGAAGACTTCGACGACTTTCGCCGTGATATCGAGCTTTTTCGCAAACTTTTTGCGGAGGTGCCGCGCGCGTCAAAGCGCAGCCGGGTGTTGGCGGCGCCGAAGGGACCGTTTGTGGATCGTTGCGGGCTGCTGCTCGACGCGCCCATGCTGGACCAAGCGCGCCATGCCGCCGCGAAATTCGAAGCTGAACTTGTTGCTATGGCGTCGGCGGTTGTAAAGAAGGTCTTCTCCCGCCGCGAGCGGCCTTAGTCGGTCCTGGTGCAGTAATACCCCCTCCTGAATGCCCTTATGAACCAATGCCCACGGCTGATTTTGTCCTGCCAGGGGCGGCGAAATCAAAGGAATGAGAGTGGTCAAAATTGGTCATTTTCTTACCTGTTCGAGGGAACAAATAACCATTAGGCACGGCGACCAGCCTCTTTCGTTCGCCAAGGGCCGTATTCCGTTATCCTTGTAGGAGATGCTGACACTCTTCTACGTTCTGGTACTACAGCAGATCGTCCAGGGACTCGTGTCTTTATGGGACGGCTGGAAGTGGCTCGCGATGGTGCGCCACCGGCTGATTACCTATCAGGGATTCTATGCCCCTCGCGCGGCCGTGATCTGCCCCTGCAAGGGCTCGGAACCGGGCCTCGAAGGTAACCTCGCGGCGCTACTGAATTTCGACTACCCGGACTATGAGGTTTATTTCGTGCTGGCCAGCGCGCTGGATCCGGCGCGCACCATCATTGATCGCGTGATGGGGGCAAGCAAGCGGCCAGCACATTTGGTGGTGGCGGGGTCGCCGAAAAATCGCGGCGAAAAAGTGAATAACCTGCGCGCGGCGGTGCAGGAAGTCGCGGAAAAATGCGATGTTTTCGTTTTTGTCGACTCGGATGCGCGTCCCGGACGAGGTTGGCTCTCGCACATGGTCGCTCCACTGGCAAACGCGAAGTTAGGAGCGGCTACGACCTACCGCTGGTATTTTCCGAACCGAGGCGGATTCGCAAGCGCCCTGCTTTCCGCCTGGGATGCTGCGATTGCCACGCAATTCGGCGAGCATAATCACAATTTCTGCTGGGGCGGCGGCACGGCGATGCGCCGGGAGGTGTTCCAGCGCGCCGAGGTGCTGGAAGCATGGGAGGGCGCGGTCAGCGACGATTGGGCGCTTACAGGGGCGCTGGAACG
This sequence comes from Candidatus Acidiferrales bacterium, assembly GCA_035696585.1. Taxonomy (GTDB): domain Bacteria; phylum Acidobacteriota; class Terriglobia; order Acidiferrales; family UBA7541; genus DAHUXN01. The sequence continues at coordinate 10,749 of DASRQP010000033.1, forward strand.
CGCGGGACTTTCGGTCGAGTTTGTGCCGGAGTGCCTGGCTCCAACGGTGGGCGACGTCAACCCGGAACAATTGCTGGAGTTTACGAATCGCCAGATGATTTTGACGCGCGTTTATTCGCCGCGCCGGTGGATCTACGCCGCGCTGGCGCATTTTTCCTATTGCGTCACGATTCTCTACTCGATTTACGCGATTTTCGCCCGCATGTTCGCGGGATATTCCTGGACAGGGATGTTCCTTCTCGCGATGCTCGTGGTGCTGCTGGCGGCGGGAAAGGGCGGGCTCCGCGCAGTGGCCGTGCAGGAGGTGCTGCGCGAATGGCGCGCGAAATGCGATCAATGGAGCTGGGCGTGGATCGCACTGGCACCGCTCGTGCCATTTTTGTTTCTCTGGAATTTCATCGTGTCGGCGTTCGAACGCCGTATTCGCTGGCGCGGCATCCGCTACGAACTCGTCTCCGAAACACAGACGCGCATTCTCTCCCACTGAAAATTGCAGGCGGCGGTTTGCAGGAAGGCCGCGTGTAAGGTTGCGCCGGAGTGTTTCCGGTCAGCGAAGCGAGGCGCTGAGAAACGGAAAATGCTCGGCGGCGGCCATGAAAAACAGCATTGGAAACGAGAGCCAGAAGGCTGTCCGCGATGCGATAGTCGAAAATAGCACCATGCGTTCCGCTTGAACGGGAATCGGCAACCCTTTTTCGGCGTTCGCACGCGTCCACTGAATCAATCGCTTCTGCACGCGCCACACGATTCCCCAGACGTTGAAGAGCATCACGAATCCCAGTCCTCCACCGACGCTGATCGCGAGATGCGCATTCGAAGATTCCGGTCCGGCGTTTAGATCGAGGATCACCCACGAGGCGGCAATCACGACAATCGCAATCAGAATCGCCCGCACCCAGCCGTTTCCGAGCGGGCCGCCAAACGGCATTTGCAACGCGTAGATAATTGCGTATGCCACGATCCACACCAGAAACCATTCGCCCAACCACTCTCCCATCAGCCCCGGATGGCCCGCGTTCTCCGCGTCTGCTTGCGACAGAATCACGTAATAGCGCAAGCCGACGAGCACGGTCACGAGCGCAGACCAGCGGAACCATGTCATCGCGCGCGACATCAGCGCTGGATAAACCTTTTTGCGCGTAGCGTCGTCGAGGGATTTCATCGCCGGCGTGCCGACTAGATTGAAAAAATACAGAAGGCCAATCCAGATGATGCCCGAGACAAAATGAATCCAGCGCAAAACGATTTCTTCATTGGTCACCGCGCTTTGCGGAAAACTGAAATGCGGCGCG
>DASRQP010000034.1:0-9423 GCA_035696585.1 Candidatus Acidiferrales bacterium
GTAAGTGGCCGCCAAGACCATGACGACGGTGTCCGTCTCGGAAAATTCGCGTCCTGTTCGCGGCGAAGAAGCCGGCCTTCGGAAACGGCTCTTTGCGTGGACGCTTCATAGATTTAATTGGCGCTACGAACAGGAAATGACGGCGCGAAAACGCGGATTACTTGGCGGCCTCACGGGAATTGTGATTGAAATTGGTCCGGGAACGGGTCCGAATCTGCGCTACTACGCGAACACTGTGCGCTGGATTGGCATCGAGCCGAATTCGTACATGCGCGCGTATTTGAAGCGTGAAGGAGAACGCACCGGGGTAACAGCCGACTTGCGCGACGGCAGAGCGGACGCGATGGAGTGTCCGGACGATTCCGCCGATGCCGTTGTCAGCACGCTCGTGCTTTGCTCGGTGCCGGATTTGCGCGGCGCGCTCGCGGAAATTCTGCGCGTGCTCAAACCCGGCGGACGGTTTGTTTTCATCGAGCACGTTGCAGCCGCGCCGGGCACGCGCCTGCGGAAGTGGCAACACCGCTTGCGCCCGTGGTTTCATTTTTTCGCCGACGGATGCAACCCCGATCGCGAGACGTCGCGCGCCATCGAATCGGCGGGATTTTCCGAAGTTAGTGTCGAACATTTCGACGGGCCGGTGCCGATCGTGCGGCCACATATCGCGGGCGTAGCGATCAAGAAAATCGCATGACGCAGTTCGTAAAATGAGTGTGGCGTAACGAAAGCGCCGCAAGGAAACAATGAAGGTTCTCTACAATTGGTTGAAAGAATTCGCGGAGTTCACTGCGCAGGCGACGGAGCTGCGCTCCCGCCTGTCGATGGCGGGAATTTCGGTTGATTCCATTGAAGAGACACCTGCAGCGGGCCCGGTATTGGACGCTGAGATCACGATTAATCGTCCGGACTTGCTCGGCCATTTGGGAATCGCGAGGGAAATCGCGGCGCTCTACCGGCTCGCCCTGAAACGCGTGGAGCCGAAATTCAAGGAATCGCCGGAATTCGCGGCGCAGGCGGCGCGTGTCGAGATTGAATGCCCTGATCTTTGCGGGCGTTACACGGCGCGGATCATTCGCGGCGTAAGAATTCAGCCATCGCCTGACTGGCTGCGGCAGCGCCTCGAAGCGCTGGGGCAGTCCTCCATCAACAACGTCGTGGACATCACGAATTACGTCATGCTCGAACTTGGCCAGCCGCTCCATGCATTCGATTACGATCGTCTTGCTGAGCATCGCATCATCGTGCGCCGAGCGCGGCCAGGCGAGACGATGCGCACGCTCGATGGAATCGACCGCAAGCTGACCAAAGACATGTGCCTTATTTGCGATGCGCGTTCTCCTGTGGCGATTGGCGGCGTAATGGGCGGCGCGGAAAGCGAAATCAGCTTCAGCACGAAAAACCTGCTGCTCGAATCGGCATGGTTTGATCCGATTTCGATTCGCCGTACTTCGAAGGCGCTCGCGCTGCGCACGGAAGCGTCGATGCGTTTCGAACGCGGCGTCGATATCGAATTAGCCGACTTGGCTTCGCGCCGCGCGGCCGAACTGATTCAGCAGCTTGCGGGAGGCGAAGTGCTAGCGGGCGTTGTCGATGTGTATCCACATCCTGCACAGCCGAAGAAAATTGAACTGTCGCGCAAAGAGCTGCTGCGCATCATGGGCGCGGACGTCCCGGATCACACGATTGAGGAGATTCTTTCTGCTTTAGGTTTCGTTCCCGAACGAGTTGACGCGAATCGCGGAAGCGCCGAGTCGCTCGCCGCCCGTTGGGAATGCACCCTGCCGTCATGGCGCGGAGACGTGACGCGCGAAGTCGACATCATCGAGGAAGTTGCCCGGCATTATGGCTATGACAAATTCCCTCCGCGCTTGCCTCCCGCAAAGCAGCCAGCCGCGCGTTTGCCACACGCCGCGGAGGAAGACAGGCTGCGTGAGCGCATCGTCGCACTCGGTTACCAGGAAATTGTAGCCATCCCGTTGGTTGATCCGGAGCGCGACGCTGCATTCCGGCCCGAAAACGCAACTGCAGCAATCATCGCAAATCCGCTTTCGGAAGATGCTTCGATTATGCGCACTTCGGGCGTCACAAGCATGGTTGGCGCGCTCGAGTGGAATTTGAATCATGGACAGCGCAATTTGCGGCTCTTTGAATTTGGCAAGGTGTACGAACTGAACGCGGGAAAACCAGTCGAAACGCGGATTTTAACGCTCGGAGCCACGGGCTTGGCGCGCGAACAATCGATTCACGAACCGGCTCGCGAATTTTCTTTCGATGACCTGAAGGGCGATCTCGATCAAATTATCGCTCTGGCCGGAGGGGCGCGGTGGAAACTTGGTGGACCTGCGTGGCTAGGAGCGGGTCGCGCGGCGGAAATTTCCGTCACGGGGAACGGTGGTAGCTCGATCCAAGTCGGCGTTGCAGGGCAGCTCTCGCGCAGTCTTGCGCAGCAGTTCAAGCTGCGTCAGGAAATCTACCTCGCCGAACTGCGTCTTGCGCCGCTGATGCAGGCTGTCGCGCACGCCCACGCTTCGTTGCGTTATCAACCCCTGCCGCGCTTCCCTGCCGTAGAACGTGATTTTTCGTTGGTACTGGCTGAGGGGACGACGTTTGCTCATGTCGAGGAAACGATTCGGTCCGTTAATATCCCTGAGCTGCGGTCCATCGAGGCGATTGATCTGTTCCGAGGTGGACAAGTGCCTGCCGGCAAATATTCGCTGCTCGTGCGCGTCACATTCCAAAGCGCGGAAGTAACTTTCACCGAGGCGCAACTCACGGATTTTTCCGCGCGCATCGTTTCGGCTCTCGCGCAAAAACTCGGCGCGTCGCTCCGCGCCAATTGACTCAGGAAATCCGCACGCAGATGAGGCGGTTGCCTTCTCAGCCTTGCTATGGTTCGGCGCTTGCCGCAGAATAACCCTCCATGCGCCGCAAACCCGAAAACTTACTGACGCCGCGTGAAGCTGCGCAAATCCTCGGCGTCAGCTACCCAACGCTCAAGCAGTGGATTTATCACGGCAAACTGCGCACCGTAAAAACGGCGGGCGGCCACCATCGCGTACCCGAATCAGAAATTGACCGGTATCTATCGCGCACGCTTCGCCGCGCCGATGTCGCTGAGCGCCGCACTACATTTCGGCGAATCAGCGGGCGCAATCAGCTTGTCGGACGGGTCGTTGGCATCAAGACGAGCGGCCTGATCGCCCAGGTAACGTTGTCCATCGGCGAACAGCACATAACGTCGATCATCACAGCGGACGCGGTGCGCGAAATGCGTCTGAAAACGGGCGACACGGTCGCCGCGCTGATTAAATCCACTGAAGTGATGATCCTTCGCGTCTGACTTAAAAATTCCCGCACCTCGCCAGGCCGCCCTCCACGACTGGATGCCCGCTTGCCTTGGCTGCAACGATGCCGCAAAATGAGCGGACCCACCCCGGGGAGACGGCTAATGAAAATAGAAATTTTCGACCAGACATATAACGTGCAGGCCGAAGGCGACGAAGCCTATCTTCACCAGTTGGCCTCCTTCGTCGACGAAAAAATGCGCACGGTCGCTGAAACCACTCGCCAAGTAGACTCCACGCGCGTGGCCGTGCTGGCTTCCTTGAATATCGCCGACGAACTTTTCACGCTGCGCCGGCGCCAGGAAGAGCTAGAAGGCCCGCTGCGAAAGCGGGTCGAAAAATGCGTGAATCTGGTTGAGAAGGCACTGGAAAGCTCCCACTGACAGCACCGTTTACTCTCCCGCCGCTCTACGTTGCAACCTATTGCCCCGACAGTACGTCTGACCTACAATCGGGGGATTGTGACCTCGTTTATTGCTAGTGCGTAGTTTTGTATGAGTATTCTCGGAAGCAGAAAAACACGACTGATTCTGTTTGTGTTGTCGCTGGCGCTGATGTTGGCAATGGCGACGACGGCGGGAAATGTCTGGCACCACCATGCTACCACCGCCGCCGAGTCCACCTGCTCGATTTGCCACCTCGGGCACCAGCCGGTTCAGCAATCTGTCGTAAGGCAATCAGCCCCGGTAATGCGGGCTGAGGGCTCAGGACCGTTCGTTCCCGAACCGCTGTTCCACGCGACCCCAATTTTCTCGCGTCTCGCGACCCGCGCACCTCCTTCCCTGTAAAACTCCGGGTATTCCTTTCGGGCGCATCGCTCGCCCCAACCTGCTCCATTTTTCTTAGAGGAAAGACGATGTACTACCGTGCATTGCGTATTTCGGCCCTTTTGGCTGTGTTGTTGGGCGCTGCCGCACTGGCATTCGGGCAGTCCTCACAATCCGCCATTCGCATTACGCTGGATGAAGCGATCCAGCTCGCTGTCGCGCACAATCACGCCCTGCTCGCAGCCCGTTCGAACATCGTGCAAAACCAGGACGAGGAAATCACTGCTAACTTGCGGCCCAATCCCGTATTGGGAGCCGATGTTATCGGGCTGCCGATCACGCCGAAAGAGTTTACCGCCAACAATATTGACCAGACCGAATTTGACATCGGGCTGGGTTACCTGTTCGAACGAGGCGGCAAGCGCCAGCACCGGCTGAGGGCCGCTCAAGACCAAACCGCCGTGACGAAATCGACCGTCGCCGATAACCAGCGGAGTCTCACCTTTAATGTCGCCACCCAATTCACAAACGCACTGCTCGCAGAGTCGGCCCTGTCTTTCGCGCAACAAGACCTGAAAGATTTCCAGAACACCGTGGACATCAGCGAGGCCCAGTACAAGGCGGGCGCGATTGGCGAAGGTGACTTGCTGAAGATCAAATTGCAGCTTTTACAGTTTCAGACCGATGTGACCGCGGCGCAACTCGCCAAGCAACAGGCGCTCGCGGCCTTGCGCCAGCTCCTGGGTTTTGAGTCGGTGCCTGAAAATTATGACGTCGCCGGCAGTCTCGATTACCAGAAGATTTCGTACACGCTGGAGGATTTGCAGGCGCAGGCCATCAAAGACCGCCCCGACTTGCGGGCGGCGGAACAGAGTGTGACGGCGGCGCAAAGTCAGTATCGCCTTGCGAAGGCCAATGGCAAGGTGGACGTAAACGGTACACTGAATTTCACGCATATCACCGGCTACGATTCTTCTTCGATTATCGTCAGTCTTCCCTTGCCGATCTTCAACCGCAACCAAGGCGAAATCGCGCGCACAGACGCGGCGATTTCCCAGGCGCAGCAGCTGCAGCAAGAGGCAAGCGAGCAGGTAATGACCGATGTGCGCACCGCGTACGAGACCGTCCGAACAAACGAAGAGACGCTTCAGATCTACCAAAAGGGCTATCTCGACGAGGCCAAGCAATCGGTCGATATCAGCGAGTACGCTTACAAGCGAGGCGCCGCGAGCTTGCTCGATTTTCTGGATGCGGAACGCAGCTATCGCGACACGGAGTTGGCCTACCGCCAGCAACTCGCCTCCTACATGCTCGCTCTCGAGCAATTGCGGGAAGCGGTCGGCACAAGGACCTTGCCATGAATCCCATGCACATGTACGCCTTAACGAAATTCACGCGTTCGATTGCTGCCGTTCTCGGCATGAGCCTTGCCGCCGCGATGGTCTTGGCCGGTTGTACGTCGAGCGGCCGCCAAGCCGAAAAAATGACGTCGTATACGTCAGCGAACTCCGGCGCGGAAGCGACACTCTTCACCGTGCCTCAGGAACAGCTATCGCACATCCAGATTGTGACTATTTCCCCTGCTTCACTCACTCGAACACTTAGGCTGTCTGGCCAAGTTGCCTACAATGGTTTCAAGACGACGCCAGTGATCACCGCGGTCGGCGGACCTGTCAGCCAAGTGCTTGTTTTTCCAGGGCAACACGTGCGGGCAGGCCAGCCAATGCTTGAAGTCTCGAGCCCGGATTATTCCCAGTTGCGCGCGAGCTATCTGAAGGCCCGCGACAGCTACAATCTGGCCGATAAGAACTACCAGCGCGCACAGGATCTCTTCGCACACCATGCCATTGCGGAAGCGGACGTATTGCAAGCTGAGTCGACTCGCACACAGGCGCAGGCCGACATGAATGCCGCTGAGCAGGGTTTGCATATCCTGGGAATCACGAATCTGGATTCACTCGCCAGCGCGCCTCCTACGGCACAAATCCCTGTCCGCGCACCCATCTCCGGCGAGGTAGTCGACCGCTTATGCTCACCCGGGCAGCTAATTCAAGCCAGCGCAACACAATGCTTCACGATTTCCGATATGAGCACCGTTTGGGTGCTCGTGAACGTCTACCAAAATCAGCTGTCGTATATTCACAATGGCGACACTGTCTCGGTGCAAACCGACGCCTACCCCACCATCTTCCACGGAAAAATCTCTTATCTCGCTCCGGCGGTCGACCCTAACACGCGAACACTCCAAGCGCGCATCGTCACGGAAAATCCGGGCGAAAAACTGAAGAACCAGATGTACGTCACGGCAATCGTCGTGGCCGGCACAATCCCTAAGGCCATCACCGTTCCCGTAGCCTCCGTGCTGCGCAATACCGAAAATCAGCCATTCGTTTACGTGCAGACCGGCGCGACGCAATTCAGCCGCCGGATGGTGGAAATCGGCGAAACACAAGAGGGACGGATTCAAATTCTCAGTGGATTATCGGCGGGCGAGAAAGTTGTCGCCGACGGCAGCTTGTTCCTGCAGTTTCAGAATTCGTTGCAAAGGTAGCGGTCAATGGTCCAACAATGATCCATCGCCTAGTCCAATTCGCACTGCGCCAGCGCTTCTTGGTTCTTCTACTCGTCGTCGCTCTCATTGTTGGCGGCTCAATTTCGTTTCAGCGCATGCCCGTTGACGCGTACCCCGATCTTTCTCCTCCGATGGTGGAACTCATCACGCAATGGCCAGGCCACGCCTCGGAGGAAGTCGAGCGGCTCATCACCATCCCTCTCGAAGTCGAGATGAACGGCGTGCCGCACATGCAGGTCATGCGTTCGATTTCCCTCTACGGCCTTTCCGACGTGATCATGACGTTCGACGAAGGCACGGACGATTACTTTGCACGCCAGGTCGTCTTCGAGCGCATTGCGGATGCCACACTGCCTCCCGGCATCGTCCCTTCACTTTCGCCACTTTCGAGCCCTAGCGGCCTCGTATATCGCTACGTAATCCAAAGCCCGGACCGCAGCCCTCAGGAGCTGAAGACGTTCGAGGACTGGGTGATTGAACGCGCGTACAAGGCCGTTCCGGGCGTCGCGGACGACTCCGGCTTTGGCGGCACAGTGATGCAATATCAAGTGCTGCTCGATCCGACGAAACTTTACGGCTATCACCTTTCCATTCCCACGGTCCTCCAGCAGCTTGCCAACAACAACGCCAACGCCGGAGGCGGCTTCTACTCGCAAGGCGGCCAGTTCTACTACGTGCGTGGCCTGGGCTTGATGCGCGACGTACAGGACATCGGCAACACAATAGTGGGCAGCCAGAACGGCGTGCCGGTGCGCATCAGCGACATCGGCCAAGTTGTCATGGGCCACGCCCCACGCTTAGGCGAGTTTGGCTTCATGAACACAGACGACGCGGTCGAAGGCGTGATCCTGATGCGCCGCGGCGAACAAACGCAGGACGTCCTGAAGGGCGTCGAGGCAATGACCAACGACCTCAACCAGCACATCCTGCCTCCGGACGTCAAAGTTCATCCGTTTTACGATCGTAGCGACCTGGTCCGGGTGACTATCGACACGGTTGAAGGCAACCTCCTGCGCGGCATGCTGCTCGTGCTGTTGGTCCTTTTTATTTTCCTGGTCAGCGTGCGCGCCGCCGTCATCGTAGCTCTCACAATTCCTCTGGCGCTGCTGTTCTCGTTCATTTGCCTGCACGCCAAGGGCGTTGACGCGAATCTGCTATCGATCGGCGCGATCGACTTTGGAATCATCATCGACGGCACACTCGTGATGGTGGAGAATATTTATCGCGAACTGGGCTTGCGCGCGGGGCAGGATTATAAGCTCCACGACGTAATCAGCGCTGCGGCGGCCGATGTCGACCGGCCCGTCTTTTACTCCATCGCGGTCATCGTTGCCGGCTACATTCCGATTTACGCGTTGGGCGGCGCTTCCGGAAAACTGTTCCATCCCATGGCGGACACGATGGCGTTCGCGTTATTGGGAGCGCTGATTCTCACGCTGACATTCGTTCCGGTGATGTGCTCCTACTGGTTCAAGAATGTCCGGGAGCACGTCAACAAGCCGTTCGAATCACTGAAGCACTTTTATGGCCGCAGGCTCGACTGGTGCCTCGACCATTCTGCTTGGACGTTGATTGCAGCCTGTGTGATTTTCGGCTTGACTCTTTTGTTGGTGCCTTTCATCGGCGGCGAATTTATGCCCCACCTCGATGAAGGCGCGCTATGGGTGCGCGCAACCATGCCGTATACGATTTCCTTCGAGGAGGCCAGTAAGTTCTCTCCGGAAGTGCGGCACATTCTGATGTCTTACCCGATGGTGACGCAGGTAGGCTCGGAACTTGGCCGTCCCGACGATGGCACGGATCCGACCGGCTTCTTCAATGACGAGTTTTACGTCGGATTGGCGCCCTATAACGACAAGACGTGGCGACAAACGGCAATTCAAAACAAACAAGAGCTGACCGAAGATCTCCAGAAGCGCTTCGCCGCATTCCCAGGCGTGATTTTCAATTACACGCAGCCCGCCGAAGATGCCGTTGATGAAGCTCTCACCGGGCTAAAGAGCGCTTTGGCAGTCAAGATTTATGGCCCGGACTTGAATGTCCTGCAGGATAAGGCCATTCAAATCAAGCGCGCGCTCGAACAGGTTCCAGGCTTCACGGAACTCACCGTTGTCCGGGAGCTCGGCCAGCCGAGCCTGCTGATCAGTGTCGACCGCGACAAAATTGCGCGCTACGGAATCAATGTGGCTGATGTCGAGGCGGTGATTCAGGCGGCAGTTGGAGGACAAGCGGCCACCCAAGTGATCCAGGGCGAAAAACTCTTCGACCTCGTGGTGCGCATGGAGCCGCAATTCCGCTCGAATCCCACGCAAATCGGCAACCTGCTCGTCGGCACGCCATCCGGTCAGCTGATTCCGTTGACCCAACTTGCCGATATCGAGGAAAGTTCAGGAGCGTCTTTTATTTATCGCGAAAGCAATTCGCGCTACATCGGCGTGCAATACAGCATCGAGGGACGCGACCTTCAAACCGCGGTCCTCGCTGGACAAGCTGCCGTCGAAAAGGCCGTCACGCTTCCGCAGGGATATCGAGTCACGTGGGGCGGCGAATACAGCGAGCTCGTTGCGGCGAAAAAGCAGTTGGATTTGATCGGCCCGCTCGCCGTTTTGCTCATCTTTTTTATTCTTTTCGTCCTCTACGGAAATTTCAAATTCCCGATCGGAATTGCCATTGGCGTACTCATCACGGAGCCAGTCGGCGCGCTCATCGCCTTGAAACTCACGAACACGCCGTTTAGCGTCTC
>DASRQP010000035.1:0-6191 GCA_035696585.1 Candidatus Acidiferrales bacterium
TCTCGGATTTTCTGCTCCAGAGCGGTTTCGAGTCGCAATACTACGGCTTCCAGGAAATGGACCCCGAGCGTTCGATGGAACAGCTACGCCAAGCCATTTTGCGCGCCCTCGAAGAGGGCGACCTTCTGCCTCCGGAAATGATGGAGGAGTTGCTCGAGAATCCCGACTTGAATCAGAGCCAGCGCCTTCGCGACATGATTGACCAGCTTATCGAGCGCATGACAGAGGAAGGGTATATCTCGCCCCAGCCTCCGCAAGTCACTCCGCCTCCGCAGCAAACGCCCGGGGGGCAAATCGGCCCGCCAGGGAAACAGGACATCAACGCGCGATTTGAAATCACGGATAAGGCCATCGATTTCCTCGGTTTCAAAACCCTCCGCGATTTGTTGGCGTCGCTCGGGAAAAGCAGTTTCGGCCGCCACGACACGCGCGACCTCGCCACCGGAATCGAATCGAGCGGCACTTCGAAGCCATACGAATTCGGCGACACGCTGAATCTGGACATTCCCGAAACTCTGTTTCACGCGCTGCGACGCCAACAGGCCGCCGGCGGCTCCATGATCCCGCTCGACATTGATTATCAGGATTTGATGGTCCATCAATGCGAATATCAAAGCTCGTGCGCCACGGTGCTGCTGCTCGATTGCAGCCACAGCATGATTCTTTACGGCGAAGATCGCTTCACGCCGGCGAAACGCGTCGCGCTGGCCCTTTCGCATCTGATCCGCTCGCAATACCCGGGCGATTCGCTGCACTGTGTGCTCTTCCACGACAGCGCCGAGGAAATCCCCCTCGGACAGCTCGCGCGCGTGCAGGTCGGCCCTTATTACACAAACACGCGCGAAGGCCTGCGGCTGGCGCAGCGCATTCTCGCGCGGCAAAAAAAAGACATGCGCCAAATCGTGATGATCACCGACGGCAAGCCCTCCGCACTCACACTCGAAGACGGCCGCATTTACAAAAATGCCTTCGGCCTCGATCCACTCGTTGTAACGCAGACGCTCGAAGAAGTCGCCAAGTGCCGTCGCGCGGGAATTCTCATCAACACGTTCATGCTCGCAAGCGACTACAGCCTTGTCCATTTCGTGCAAAAAGTTACAGAGCTCTGCCGCGGCAAAGCCTACTTCACCACGCCATATACGCTCGGCCAGTATCTCCTGATGGATTACCTACAGAAAAAAACCAAGCACATCCACTGATGGGGGCGCGGTTACCAGCCGATATCGTCGCCGATACCATGACCATATTTCGGTGGTGTGTCAGTTTCACTTTTCTTGATCGTGACACAAAGAGTCAAAATTCAAACTGACCCATTACCCATATTTCCTGCATCGTGAATGCTTTGTTATAATCCAATTACAATGAGGTTTCTGCGGGTTATTTTGCGGGCTATTTTTGGAGGCAGGATTATGTCGAAGATTCAGGCAGGCGGTGCCGCCCCCGTGTTCGCGCTCGCGGGCCTCGATGGCGAGAAGCACTCGCTAGTCGATGCGCTCAAGAAAGGACCTGTGCTGGCCGCCTTTTTCAAAGTCAGTTGTCCCGTATGCCAGTTCACGTTCCCATTCCTCGAGCGCATCTACGAAAGCTACGGCGACGGCAAAGTCAGTTTCTGGGGCGTTTCACAGGACAATGCGAACGACACAAAAGAATTCCTCGATGAATACGGCGTGAAATTTCCCACGCTGATTGACGCCGATGGTTACAAAGTTACGAAGCAATACGGCCTCACGAACGTTCCGAGTATTTTCTTGATTCAGCCGGATGGCAATGTGAAAACCGCATCGGTCGGGTTCGCAAAAAAAGACTTGGAGACCATAGCGGCCGAAATCGCGAAAGCATCGGCGAAAACTCCGCAAGCGCTTTTCCGTCCCGGCGAGAAAGTCCCCGAATACAAACCGGGTTGAGGTTCAAAGGGCTAGGCTCCGGTCGGAGCCTGCAATCGACTCACAGAAGTTCCTCGTCGAGCAGACGTTTCTTGTGTTTCGGCGGTTTTGTCCGGCGGTCAGGGATCACTCGCGCAGCCGGAGGCGTGCCAACAGTCTCCCGAGCGATGCGCCTTGCCTCGGTTCCCTTCTCGAATTTCCGCTTTTTCTTTCTTCGCGCCACGGTTAACGTATTAGGCCACAGTGAAGCCGCCTCGGGCAAATCCGGCCTCATCCGTCATTCGGCGGAAACTTCGCTCCTTTGCCACGTCACTCACATTGATCGTTATCGTCGCCACGGGAGTGCGGCTCGCATTCGCGTGGGATTACACGCAACAAAATTCCAGGCAAGCGCTCAGCGTAATTCCGTTCACGTTTGAACCGGGAAATATTGCAGCCTCGCTCGCTCGCGGACAGGGTTTCAGCTCTCCCTTGCGCGTGCCAACCGGTCCCACGGCGTGGATGACCCCGGTCTACCCGCTGCTGCTTGCGACCGTCTTCCGATATTTTGAGATCTACACCTTCCGCTCATTCGTTGCCGCCGTTCTGCTGAATATTATTTTTGCCGTGCTCACGTGCGTGCCGATTTATTATGCCGGCGAACGAATGGGAGGCGCGGGATTGGGCGCTGGCGCGGCATGGCTTTGGGCCATTTTCCCGAACGCGATTCTCCTTCCGTTTGAAAGCATGTGGGACGCGTGTCTTTCGGCTCTGCTCGCAGCCACGATTTTGTGGGCCACGTTGGCGCTGGCCGAATCACGCCGCGCGCGCGACTGGTGCGCCTACGGCTTGCTGTGGGGTTTCACGCTGATGACGAATCCCACACTCGCTTCCCTGCTTCCGTTCTTGCTCGCGTGGTTGGCCTATCGCGCTTATCGCGCTTACGAGCACGCTCATAAAGAAGCCCGGCTCTGGCTGCTGAATCCTCTGCTGGCACTCGGCGTTGCAATTCTGTTCTGCGTTCCCTGGACCGTGCGAAATCACGACGCCTTTCATACCTTTGTTCCGCTGCAATCAACTCTCGGGCTGCAACTCTCGGTGGGAAACAACGCTCAGTCAACCGACGCGCAAACAAATCTCGTGCACCCTCTCGATAATGCGGACGAACGCGCGAAGTATGTCGAAATGGGCGAAATCGCCTACATGCGCCAGAAGCAGCACGAAGCCATTGCGTACATGGAATCTCATCCACGACGCGTGGCAGACCTGTCTGCGCATCGCTTTGTTGCCTTCTGGACCGGAGGCACTTCTCATCCGCTCGAAGATTTAGAACAGATTGACTCAAGATGGTTCCGCTACGTCTTGATTTTCAATATTTGCGCCGGCATCGGCTCGCTTCTGGGAATCATCCTGCTTTTTTGGAGGCGCAGCGTGTTCGCGTTTCCGCTAGCCGTGTTTCCGCTCGTCTTTCCGTGCGTCTACTATATCTCCCTGGCGTTTCCGCGCTACCGGCTCCCAATCGATCCCGCCGTTCTTTTGCTGACCGCAATTGCCACTGCTTCAGCCTTCCACTGGACGGCACGTACTGATACGTCGCAGGCGCGGAATCGCACACAGGCATGAAACTCACGGCGCGAGCAATGCGGGAATTAGAATTTGGATTGAAAAATAGCGCGACAATTACGGTTTTGTCAGGGCACGGATTCAGCCGTGCCGAAAAGGTTCAACGACTCAGGGGTTTTAACCCCTGAGGTTGGCACGGCGTCTGCCACAGCATTCATGAACGCCGCGCGGCGATCAAACAGCCTCCTAGAAAAAACGATTCGTTGTCATCCCGCCTGCCCTGAGACGCGAAGGGAGCCGCCATGCGGCGAGGGATCTGCTTTTTCTTCGGTTTCTGTAAAGTGCGTCCCGCTCGCGACGACAGAAAAATGACAGTCAAGATACACTTTCCAACACGGCATTTAGAGATAGGCTCCGGTCTTGTGGCCTAAACGCGCGCGGAGTAGACTTCCGCCAGAAACCCCGGGAGGTGGCAAATGCCTCGCATTGTCCGTTGCGGACTGATTCAAGCTCGCTGTGAATGGTCGCCCGCCAAATTCTCGCTGACGCAAATCAAGCAGAAAATGATCAGCAAACACGAGCGTTTGATTGCCGCAGCGGCGAAACGGAAAGTGCAGGTGCTGGGATTGCAGGAACTTTTCTACGGTCCTTACTTCTGCGCCGAACAACAAACGCGATGGTACGAAATGACCGAGCGCGTGCCCGACGGTCCCACAGTAACGCGCATGCAGAAGCTCGCGAAACGCCACCACATGGTAATAGTTGTTCCGGTATACGAAGTGGAAATGACCGGCGTTTATTTCAATACCGCCGCGGTCATTGACGCCGACGGCCGCTACCTCGGCAAATATCGCAAACACCACATCCCGCACTGCCATCCGGGATTCTGGGAGAAATTCTATTTCACGCCGGGCAACGCGGGTTACCCAGTGTTTCAAACGCGCTATGCGCGCGTCGGCGTATATATATGTTACGACCGCCACTTCCCCGAGGGCGCTCGCGTTCTTGGATTAAATGGCGCCGAAATTGTTTATAACCCTTCGGCAACCGTCGCGGGCCTTTCCGAATACCTTTGGGAACTGGAGCAGCCCGCCCACGCCGTTGCCAACCAATATTTCGTCGCCGCCATCAATCGCGTGGGAACAGAACAGCCGTGGAAAATCGGCGAGTTCTACGGGAAGAGTTATTTCTGCGATCCTCGCGGGAAAATCGTCGCGCAAGCCAGCCGCGATAAAGACGAACTGCTTGTTGCCGATTTGAATCTCGACGAAATTCAAAAAGTCCGCGACACGTGGCAGTTCTATCGCGATCGCCGCCCGGAATCCTACGGGGAAATCACACGCACCCGCGCCGCAGGTAACGCGGAAGCGGCGGACTAACAGTTTGTTGAAAAACTGTATTCGTTGTCATTCCGACGAGCAACCGCGAGGAGGAATCTGCTTTTTCTTTGATTTTTTGTAAACTGAGGCTTGCTCGCACCGGCAGAGATGGCAAACAGCAGCACTGTTTCAACAAGCTGCTAGACCTGACAGCGCGATGATGGTGCAATCATCAGGTCGAGCGGCCAAAAAGTAAAACCCATCCTAACGAGGGCTCAACGATTCCTCGATGAATGACGCGCACACGGAGTCGCTCGCTGCAGAAACGATTCGCAGCAGTGGGCTCTACAACAAAGATCTCGCGCCTGTCCCCGCTGCTCACCGCACCTGGGGCACGTACAACTACGCCGCGCTCTGGATTTCAATGAGCGTGAACATTCCCACGTACATGCTCGCGAGCGCCATGATTGCCGGGGGAATGGATTGGAAGCAGGCGCTGTTCACTGTTTTCCTCGGCAACGTGCTCGTGCTGATTCCCATGCTGCTCAACGCGCATGCCGGCGCAAGATACGGAATTCCCTTTCCCGTGTTCGCCCGTGCATCGTTTGGAGTGCTGGGCGCAAACGTTCCTGCAATCCTGCGCGCGCTCGTAGCTTGCGGATGGTTCGGCATTCAAACGTGGATTGGCGGCGAAGCGATCAACGCCATGATTATCGCGCTCGCGCCGTCGTGGGTGCATGTTTCTTATGGACCTGCAATGTGTTTCGCATTTTTCTGGCTGCTGAATGTGGTTGTAATTCTTCGCGGCATCGAGACCATTCGATTTTTGCAGGGCGTCTCGGCTCCCTTCCTGCTTTTGATCGGCCTGGCGCTTCTTCTCTGGGCGCGAAGCAAAGCGGGCGGCTTCGGGCCTATGCTCTCGAATCCTTCGAAATTCCACAGCTTCGGCGAATTCTTCCGCTTCTTTGTTCCTTCGCTGACCGGCGTGGTGGGATTTTGGGCCACCGTCTCGCTGAATATCCCAGACTTCACGCGTTACGCGCGCTCGCAGCGTGACCAGATTGTCGGCCAGGCGCTCGGCCTTCCCGCAACGATGACGTTTTATTCGTTCATCGGCATCGCCGTCACTTCGGCGACCACAATTATTTTTGGCGAAGCGCTATGGGATCCCGTCAAAGTTCTCGCGCGCCTCGGCCATCCCTGGGCCGTTGTGCTGGCAATGATTGCGCTGCTCGTGGCGACGCTCAACGTCAACGTTGCCGCAAACGTGGTTTCTCCGTCGAACGATTTCTCGAATCTTTCTCCACGGCGCATCAGTTTTCGCACAGGCGGTTTGATCACTTGCGCGATGGGAATCGTGATGCAGCCGTGGAAACTGATGGCGAATTACGGCAGTTACATTTTCGGCTGGCTCGTCGGCTACTCTGGGTTTCTGGGGCCAATCGCA
>DASRQP010000036.1:0-3565 GCA_035696585.1 Candidatus Acidiferrales bacterium
CACCGTGTCGTAATAAAACTGCTTCAGGTATTCGCTCGGCGGCCGCGAAATATTCACGCGACATTCCTTGAACGCGCGAAAGCCGCGATCCGCGCGCTCAGCGATGTATGGAATCGCGCCGCCCAGATGGCTCAGCACCCAACGAATGCGCGGAAATCGTTCTGCGACGCCACTGAACACGAGCTTTTCAGCAGCCAGCGTCGTGTCAAATAGAAATCCCACGAGCGGCATCAGCCAATAATCCGCCATCGCTTCGACGCCTGCGGGATCCGTGGGATGAATGTGCAGAATCGCGTTCAAATCGTTCGCGACTTCGTAGAGCGGCCAGAAACGCTTGTCCGCCAGCGCCACGCCATTGATGTTGCTGAAGAGCATCGCGCCGGGAAACTGAAGCTGGTGGCAGGCGCGCTCGAATTCCTTCACTGAGGCAGCCGGATCATTCAGCGGAAGCGTCGCAAGCGCCACAAATTTTCCGCGCTTCGTTCGCACCACTTCCGCGAATGCGTCATTCACCAACGTCGCGAGCTTCACGGCGTTTGCGGGCGATTCGACGTGCGTCCCTGGCGTCGTCAGCGAAATCACCTGCGTGTCGATGCCGTATTTCGCAAGTTCGCCTTCGCGAAAATCGATGTCGCGATGCCCGCGCACGGCTACGTTGTAATCGCCGGGATAGTGCAGCCGCGGATTGCCCTCCGCGTCGAAATCAACTTTCACGACGCTGGAGCCCGCGCGCAGCGCGTCCAAGTACGCGGGCGGATAATAATGATTGTGAACGTCAATGATCGGCATTCCGAATTTTCCTCGCGCCCGAGCCTATCAAACGTCAGCGCGCCAGCACAACGCCGCGATTAAAACGGTGCCGCGCGCACGAATCGCTACGGCGAGTGGCTCAGCACATAACCAGAGCGGCAATTTTATTTCGTGTGGTCTCCTCGCAGATTTTCATCCGCGAGCAAGTCGGGGCGATTGCGGCGCGTTTTTTCGAGCGCCGTGCGATGGCGCCATTGCCGGATTTGTTCGTGATTTCCGCTCATCAGGATTTCGGGAACTTCCCAGCCGCGGAAATTCTGCGGACGCGTGTAATGGGGATAATCAAGGATGCCGCGGCTCGTTGGTTCATAGGCCGTGCTTCGTGTCTCGGTCGCGTCCGGCACGTACGAAATTTGCTCGCTGGTTCCCAGTGTGTCGTGAATGGCGGAAAAGGATTCGTTCTCAGCGGAATCTTCATTGCCAAGCGCGCCCGGAATCAACCGTGTGACCGCATCGAGCACCATCGCCGCGGGCAATTCGCCGCCAGAGAGCACAAAGTCGCCGATGGAAATTTCGTCACTTGCCAGATGCTCGGCCACACGCCCGTCGACGCCTTCGTAACGCCCGCAAATTAAAATCACACGCTCGAGTTGCGAAAATCTTCGCGCCATTTTCTGCCGGAATAATTTTCCCGAAGCAGAAAGCAACACAACGGCAGTACGCATCTCCGCTTGCGAGGGTTGCCCTTCCTTCACTGGGCCGATGAGCGACTCGACCGCGTCGAAAAGCGGCTCGGGTTTCAGCACCATGCCTTCGCCGCCGCCGAACGGACGGTCGTCCACGGTGCGGTGACGGTCGTGCGTGAAATTTCGCAGGTCGTGAATCGCAACGTCGATGAGTTTCGCTTCGCGCGCGCGCCGCACAATTCCGTAGTCCAGCGGCCCGTGAAAAAACTCCGGAAAGATCGTAATCAGATCAAAACGCATCGCACTGGAATCTTACCCCAGTCGCATTTCATGTTTATGCAGTTTCTAATTCTGATTCAAGTCACGGAGACCTTCGGGGAGAACGACCTCGATGCGGCGCGCGGCGGTGTCGATACGCGTGCAAATTTCGGTGGCGAGAGGAATCAGCAATTCGCCATGAGATGTGGCGACAACGAGGACCGGAGTGCCAGCGACGGATTCGCCGGTGGATTGCACGTCGCGAACGTCCCCCAGTTTTTCGTGGCCGACTTTCTGAGAGGCACCGCCGCTCGCGCTCTGAAAAACCTCGCAACCGATTAAGTCCGTGACGAAGTAGCTGCCAGCGGTGAGGGGCACGCGCTCGGAAAGCGGAATTTGAATTTCGAGACCGACAAGGTGTTCGGCATCGGAGATTGAATCCGAGCCTTCGAAGAGAAAAATCGCTTGCCCGTTATGGAGCCAACATTCGCGAATTCCCACGCGGCGCGGAGAATTCTTGCCGTCCCACAATTCCGCGGAAGTGAGTTTCGGGAGGCGTTCAGGAAAATCGGTGAGAATTTGAGCCGCAACTTCACCGCGGCGTCCGCGAGCACGCAGAATTCTGGCGAGTGTGACGCGACTGGCTGGAGAGTCCGCCACGCTATTCGAGTATTTCCAAAGTGAATCGCTTTTTCAGTTTCATGCCGGCCGCACCCAGCAGCGTGCGGATGGACTTGGCGGTGCGGCCCTGCCGCCCAATCACTTTCCCGAGGTCGTCCTGAGCAACGCGCAATTCAAGAACCGTGACTTGCTCGCCTTCGATGGAGTTCACGATTACCTGTTCGGGATGGTCGACAAGAGCTTTCGCAATTGCCTCGACGAGCTCCTTGATCATGAGAAACCTCCGGACGTTCGCTGGGTCCGGCGGAAAAATCCGCTGAGGCTGGATCCGACGATGAAGTTCGGAACCCCTGAAGAGTAGGATGCTCTATGCGATTTTCTGGTGACGCAAGAAGCTGCGGACGGTGTCGCTGGGCTGGGCACCGCAACCGAGCCAGTATTTCACGCGCTCGGCGTTGAGCTTAACAATCGCAGGATTCTTCAGAGGATCGTATGTCCCCACAATTTCAACGAAACGGCCGTCGCGCGGGCGAGTCTTCTCGATAACCACGACGCGATAAGCCGGCTGCTTCTTCTTGCCAATGCGGGACAATCGGATCATCAACACTTCGTTATATCCTCCAAAATTGCAGCTCGATTATAGCGTAACCCACGAAATTCCCAAAGCGCGGAATCGGGGCTGGCTTACAGGCCCTGTACACAAGGCTTTCGCAATGTTAGTTGGTCAGGCCGCCGCGGAGCTTGCCGAGGCCGCGCATTTTGCCCTTCATGGTGTTGCCGTACATTTTCATCATGCGGCGCATTTCGTTGTACTGCTTGAGGACTTCATTGACTTCCTGGACGGTGGTGCCGCTGCCACGGGCGATGCGTTTGCGGCGCTTGCCGTCGATCAGATTGTGATCGTCGCGTTCGGCGGCGGTCATGGAATTGATGATGGCTTCGGCGACTTTCAGGCGGGTCTCGTCGATAGCTGTGTCTTTTGGCAATTTCGCAAAGGGGCCGATTTTCGGGAGCATGCCCATGAGCTGTTCGAGCGAGCCCATTTTGCGAATTTGCTTCAACTGATCGCGGAAATCCTCAAGGGAAAATTCGTCGTGCTCGAGTTTGCGCTGCAGTTCGCGCGCCTGTTTTTCGTCGATGGTTTTCTCGGCTTTTTCGATGAGCGTGAGGACGTCGCCCATACCGAGGATGCGCGAAATGATGCGGTCAGGATGAAACTGCTCGATGGCGTCGTATTTCTCGCCGATGCC
>DASRQP010000037.1:0-3496 GCA_035696585.1 Candidatus Acidiferrales bacterium
AATTGGAGTAGCTATCAGCCTCAAACCGTTAGCTTACAGAGTTGTCGATTTGGGCGCGCTGGAGATGATCCGAGTAGTCGATGTAGATTGTCTTCCACTCGGAGTAAAAATCGAGGGCGGGCGCGCCGGACTCGCGATGGCCGTTGCCCGTTTGTTTGGTGCCACCGAAGGGCAGATGCGTCTCGGCGCCAATGGTGGGCGCATTCACGTAGACGATGCCCGTATCCAAATCGCGCTGCGCGCGAAACGCGTCGTTCACGTTGCGCGTGTAAATCGAAGACGACAACCCGTACTTTACGCCATTCGCGATTTCGATTGCTTCGTCGAGACTGTTCATCGGAATCACGGAAACCACGGGCCCAAAAATTTCCTCCTGGGAAATTCGCATCTTCGGATCGCAATCGATGAACACCGTCGGCTCGTGGAACCATCCCTTGGCGTGCGCGCCTTTGTTCAATCGATTTCCGCCAGTGGCGATTTTCGCGCCTTCCTGCTTGCCGATTTCGACATACTTCATCACCGTTTGCAATTGCGTTTCGTTAATCGCCGGGCCCATGTCGATATTCGGCTGCAAGCCGTCGCCGACGCGCAATTTTTTCGCGCGTGCCACGAACTTGTCGACGAACTCCTTGTAGACTTTTTTATGCACGGCCACGCGGCTCGCGGCCGTGCAACGCTGGCCCGTGGTCCCGAATCCGCCCCAGATTGCGCCATCGACGGCAAGGTCGATATTCGCGTCATCCATCACCAAAATAATATTTTTGCCGCCCATTTCCAGATGGCAATGCTTGAACGTGCTCGCGCACGCCTGCGCTACGATGCGCCCCACTTCCGAGGAACCGGTGAAACTAATGAGCTTCACATCCGGATGATTTACCAGCGCCGCGCCCGCATCGGGACCCATGCCGCTGACAATATTCGCGACGCCTTCCGGCAGACCCGCCTCTTCGAGAATCTGCACAAGGTAATAAGTGGAAAGCGGCGTGTCTTCGGCAGGTTTGATGACCACCGTATTTCCGCAGACGAGCGCGGGCATCATTTTCCACGACGGAATCGCGATGGGAAAATTCCAGGGCGTAATCAATCCGCAGACGCCGATCGGCGCGCGCACGCTCATCGCGAATTTATTCGGCAGCTCGGAAGGAGTCGTCTGGCCAAACAGACGCCGCCCTTCGCCGGCCATCAAATACGTCATGTCGATGGCTTCCTGGACGTCGCCGCGCGTCTCGGCCAGCACTTTGCCCATTTCACGCGTCATATCGACGGCCAAATCTTCCTTGCGCTGCACCATGATTTCCGCCGCGCGATACAGAATCTCCGCGCGCTTGGGCGCAGGGGTCAGCCGCCATTTATCGAAGGCTTTCTTCGCCGCTTCCACAGCGCGATTTACGTCTTCGGCCGTCGATGCGGGAAAAATTCCGACGAGATCGTCCGTGTTCGCCGGATTGCGGTTCTCGATTCCCTTTCCGCCCGACGCTTCCACCCATTCGCCATTGATGTAATTCTTATGAGAGTTCGGAAAAACTGCTGTAGCCATGAACTTCCTCCTCGAAATTCCCTGTCGTCTTATCAAGCTAACAGACCCGCGCGACTACCGTCAATAAACGCTCACCGCTGCCTCTGGCTGCCGCGTCGTTCGTGAGATCAATCTCTACAGGAATGTTCGCGCAGAAATTACAGCCTCAGGTGGATTTTTTCTTGTGCGGCGGATTCCTATAGTTGTTTAGAATAGGCACCGCGGCGCGCGTGTGATGTTCGCTGGCGCGTTCCCGAACAGATGGCGAAGGGAGTTCTCTCATGAGCGGTAATCGCCTAACAGCATGGCCTCTGATTCGTCAGATTCTTCACGGCGGCGACGGCACGGGTTCGGAAGCGATGAGCCAGCGAACTCGCGACCTCGCGCCCAAGAATAAAGGCGCCGAAGTGACGCGCTCCGTTTGCCCCTATTGCGGAGTCGGCTGCGGACAACTTATTTTCCACAAGCACGGCAAGCTGATTTCCATCGAGGGCGATCCGGCTTCGCCCATTTCGCGCGGGCGTCTGTGCCCAAAAGGCTCGGCAAGTTATGAGTTGCTCACACACCCCGGGCGTCTGACGAAAATTCGTTACCGTCGCCCTCGCTCGTCAAAATGGGAAGATCTCGATTTGGAAACCGCGATGGATATGGTTGCGAACCGCGTGTGGGAGGCTCGAGAGCGCAGCTTTCAGGAGAAGAAAGACGGCCATGCGCTGATGCAAACCAAAACCATCGCGCATTTGGGCGGCGCCACTCTCGACAACGAAGAGAATTATCTGATTAAGAAGCTGTTTGCGGCGGGCCTCGGGATGGTGTGCGTCAGCAATCAGGCACGCATATGACATAGCTCGACGGTGCCCGGTCTGGGCACCTCCTTCGGACGCGGCGGCGCCACCACGGCGCAACAGGACCTGATTAACTCGGACGCAATCCTGATCATGGGTTCGTCGATGGCGGAGAATCACCCGGTTGGATTTCAATGGGTGATGGAAGCGCGCAAGCGCGGCGCAACCCTGATTCATGTTGATCCTCGATTCACGCGCACGTCCGCCATGGCGGATATATGGATGCCGCTGCGGGCCGGCAGCGATATCGTGCTGCTTGGCGCGCTCATTAATTTTGTGCTGCAGAATGAACGCGACTTCCGCGAGTACGTGGTCAACTACACGAACGCCTCCGTTATCCTTCGCGACGATTTCAAGGACACCGAAGACCTGGAAGGGCTCTTTTCGGGCTGGGACGCGGAGAAGAAGCAATACAAGACGGACACGTGGGCTTACAAAGGCGCGCCCGTGAAAGGTCGCGGCGGTGACAAAACAAACGGTTCTTACCGGCAGGACGTCACGTTGCGCGATCCGCGATGCGTATATCAAATTCTGAAACGGCATTTTTCGCGTTACACGCCGGAGATGGTTGAACGGTCATGTGGCGTGCCTCGCGAATTATCTTTGAAACTGGCCGAAACATTTTGTAGCGCGTCCGGACCTGATAAAACGGGCGCGATTTGCTACGCAGTCGGCTGGACGCAGCATTCGGACGGCGTGCAGATCATACGCGCTGCCGCGATTCTGCAGCTGTTGCTCGGAAATATCGGCCGCCCGGGCGGCGGCATACTCGCGTTGCGCGGCCATGCTTCCATTCAAGGCTCAACGGACATTCCGACGCTCTACGATATTCTTCCCGGCTACTTGCCGATGCCGTCCTTCGACGCGGACGCGAATACGTTCGCTGATTATCTGAAGAAGAACAAAGCCGAGGCCGGCTGGTGGGCGAATTTCGACAAGTACGCCGTGAGCCTGCTCAAAGCCTATTACGGCGCATCCGCGACGAAGGCGAACAATTTCGGCTTCGATTGGCTGCCGCGCGTGACGGGCGATCATTCTCATCTGGGCTACTGGCTCGATATGGCCGACGGGAAAATGGAAGGGTTGTTCGTGATGGGGCAGAATCCAGCCGTTGGCGCGCCGAATTCGCGGCTTG
>DASRQP010000038.1:0-2801 GCA_035696585.1 Candidatus Acidiferrales bacterium
CGTCGTCGCGCTGGATGGGGACGTCAAGAATTCCACTTTTGCTGAATTTTTCGCCGATGCCTATCCTGACCGTTTCTATCAGGCATACATCGCCGAGCAAAACATGATCAGCGTCGGTGTGGGCTTGGCGGCGCGTGGCAAGGTTCCGTTCCTTTCGACCTTTGCGTGTTTCCTTTCGCGGGCGTTCGACCAGGTGCGCATGGCCGCGATCAGCCGCAGCTCGATCAAGGTTTGCGGCTCGCATTGCGGCGTGTCCATTGGCGAGGACGGACCTTCGCAGATGGCGCTCGAAGATATTGCGTCGTTTCGCGCCATTCACAGCTCGACGGTGCTGTATCCCTCGGACGCGTACTCAGCGGAACGCTTGACCGAAGAGGCTGCGCGCCTGCCGGGAATCACCTACATTCGCACTTCGCGGCCGAAGACGCCGCTGCTGTATTCCGTCGCGGACAAGTTCCCAGTGCCGGGCTTCCATGTTTTACGCCAGAGTGCAAATGACCGGGCCCTGATTGTTGGTGGTGGAATCACGGTGCACGAAGCGTTGAAGGCGCATGACCAACTGAAATCACAGGGAATTCCCGCGCGCGTGATGGACTTGTACTGCGTGAAACCCATTGATGGAAAGCATTTCGCTGAGCAACTGAAGGCTGCGGGCGGAAATCTGATCACCGTCGAGGATCATTATCCGGAGGGTGGCCTCGGCGAAGCGGTTCTTTCCGCGCTGGCGGAAGCCGGCGCCAACCCAAAAAAATACGTGAAACTGGCCGTAACGGGAATGCCGCATTCCGGAAAACCCGACGAGCTGCTCGAAGCGTTTGGCATTTCCGCCAAGCACATCGTCGACGCAGTTCGCGCTATGAATTGAGGGCACGCCCACCGGCCTTCCGGCGCTTCTCTAGCAGGCTTCGCGACAAACTGAGCTGAACAGCACAGTTCTCGCGCGACCACCAGATCCTCAAGTCTGTTCCACTGTGAAACGAATGCCCCGATTTCTGCTGTCTTTCGGTCAGCGGTTGAGTTTGTAGGCTCGCAACTCCCTGATCTCACAAGCCTCTCCCTTCAATCGTTTGGCCTTTCGTTTGCGCCATCAACCAACATGTCCCCTTCAGACGCTAATCTATCTTCTCGTCGCGACACGTCTTCTCTCCATTTGTCGCCGAAGCCTCGCTCAATGCAAAGCCGTTTTATCCTGATGGAAGGCGTAACTGTATCTCTCGCGCTGCTCCTGATGGCTGCCGCGCTGGGCATGAGCGCGGCGATCCGTTCCCAATTTTCGTCGGGCGTTCAAGCTTTGCACCAGCAGATTGTCCTGCATACCGAGCTGCACGACGCCTTCGACAGCAGCGTGCTGAATTTCTGGCGATACTACGGTTCCAATAATGCCGCTTTGCTGACTGAGTACCGTGCTTCCGATCGCAGGTTGCGCGCTCTGACAAAGCAATCCGCGGGTTCTGCGCCCACGGAGGCACAACGCGACGAGGTAGCGGAACTAGCGGCACATGAGGAAGATTTCTTCGACCTCGCGGATCATTTGTTAGCCGGCCAACAAGTAGAGACAGTTGATGAGCCCCAATTCGATGAAGTAGCGAAGCGCGAACTTCGTGTACGAAATGTTTTTCGCGAGATAGAACAAAGGCAATTTCACAGCTTGGACGTGGAAACGCGCAAGCTCGCGGAGTACACGGATTGGCTGCGCGCTTTCCTGGTGATGCTGGGAGCCTTTCCGCTTTTCGTCATGCTGTGGTTCCGGCACGCGCACCGCAGGGAAATCTGGAGCCCGCTCGAACAACTTCATGGGATGGTGATGGAGGTCAAACACGGAAATTTGGACGTAAAAGGTAAAGTCCCGCAGAACGTGGAACTGGGTTCGCTCACCGCGGCGTTCCTGGCGATGGCTTCGGAGCTTCGCGACATGCGCGATTCGCTTGAGGAAAAAGTCCGGCAACGCGCGCTGCAACTCGAGGCGGCCCACAGCGATCTCCTGCGCGCCGCTAAGCTCGCCTCACTCGGGCAATTGGTGTCAGGAGTCGCGCACGAAATCAACAATCCATTGACGTCGATCCTGGGATTCACTGAAGTTGTGTTGGGACATTCTGGGCTGGAGCCCGCGGTCCGAACTCAATTGCAAACGGTACGCGATGAGGCCCTGCGGCTCAAAATCCTGGTCGGCAATCTCAGCCGAATGTCACGACGCCACCCGGAACAACTCCACTGGATGGATTTGCGAACAGTGCCCGCCCGCATGCTCGCCCTCCGGAGTTATCAACTGTCTGCCAATAATATCCGCGTGCAATACGCGCCGGCGCACGCGTCCATCTTCGTAAGAGGCGATGCGGATTTACTGTTACAGGGGATGCTGCAGTTGGTGCTCAATGCAGAGCAATCCATCCGCGAATCCCGCGAGAAGGGTGAAATCCGACTGAAGTGCGACACTTGGGATGGTCGCGCGCGAATCACAGTGGAGGATAATGGCTGCGGCATGTCTCCGGAGGTCCGCGATCACGTCTTCGATCCGTTTTTCAGCGGCCGTCCAATGTGGCAGGGAGCGGGTCTGGGGTTGAGCATCTGTCACAGCATCGTCGAACAGCACGACGGCGAGATCGGCGTCGAAAGTGAAGTGGGACGTGGCACGACGATCCGTATCCTGCTCCCATTGGCCAGCACGGAAGACTTCAGCGCGGAGCACGATGATCCCGATTTACCTGCGCCCAAATCGACGGAGCCGACCCTGTGGGGCGAAGAAGCCGCCCTCGCAAGCCCCGCGCGGCGATTCCTGGTGATCGACGATGAAATGGAGATTT
>DASRQP010000039.1:0-4150 GCA_035696585.1 Candidatus Acidiferrales bacterium
ATCACAATTCAGGCAAACGCCGACGGAACGTATGAGGTCACCGGAACGGATTCCGATTCCCATGTCGAACAGCGCTACAAGGTGCGTCTTGTCCACCTCGGAGACAATCTTTTCGCCGACGCGATTTTCGATAACCAATCTTTGAATGGCAAAGCCTTCGATCTCCCCGGTGGAGTTGCACCTCTGCATCTTTTTTATAAGATCTCGCTCAGCGGAGACACACTGCAAACTGCACAATTAAATCACGATTGGCTTGTGCAGCAGTTCGATGCCAAGAAGATTTCGATCGCCCACGAACCTATGGGTGAAAAACCGGATTCTGACATTCTATTTACGGCATCACCCCGCGAATTGCAGCAGTTCATCCAGCAGATTGCTGATACGCCCGGCGCGTTCGACGAACCCGATATAGCGCATCGTCAGAAACAGGCGGGAGCCGGAGCTCCTTAAGTATTACGCGGCTTAGCCCGATTGAGTTCGTTCATCCAGGCGTCGGCGGGCGCGCCACTCTTCGGCGGTGATTTCCCAAATCTCGCCGGGGAGACGGCCCGAGACATACGCTCGTTCTTGCCTTGCAATCACGCGCATCCCTTGCTTCTCGGAGATGCGGCGTGACGCGGCATTGGCAATCGCCTTGGTCACGTGTAGAACCGGGAACTTGAGCGCATCGAACCAATAATCATTCACCGCGTCGCACGCTTCGCTCACCAACCCCTGCCTTTGCCACGGCAAGCCGAGCCAGAAGCCGCGATTGTCGTTTTCGTCTTTCTTCAGGCTGATGCTGCCGATCAAACGAGCCGGATCAGTTTTCAGACGCAGAGTCCAGTGCCAGGCGTCGCCGCGTTCAGCCGCGGGCAGCGCGACGTCGCGATAAAATTGGTATGCACCGTCATGAGGATACGGCCACGGCACTATCGCGGCGAGAAATTCAACGATCTCCCACTGCGGGAAAAGAATTTGCGTTTGATCGGCGTCCGCGAGTTCCAGAGGCCGCAGCAAGAGGCGCGGAGTTTCAAGCGTGGGCGTCATTGAACTTCGTACTTCATCCGAAACTTTTACTGTGCCGCGGCGTGCAAGGTCGGACCCGTCAGCAATTCAATCAACTTTCCAGGTGCGCTAACGGGCGGATAACACGAAGTTCCCACGCACAGGAACGCCTGCGCTGCGCTCGCATCCAGATGTGGAATCGTTTCTCTCTGCGTCGGCGCGAGCGCATCTGCCGCGATGGTTTCCGGCGTGACGCGCAGCACGGCTTTGCCGAAGCGGTAAACGGAATTTGCCGCTGATTCGAGCGCCGACGCTTTCGCATCGCCTATCGCACCCGTGATCACCACCTGTGATGTGTGCCGCGAATACAGCATTGCCGCAAGTCCGTACGTTGCGGCGTAAAGGCCAAATTGCGGCGCAAGTGCGGCGAACGCTTCGAGTGTGCGCCGGGCCCATTCGCGATAGAGCTCGTTACCCGTGAACCCGTAAAGCCGCGCGAGCACAATCGCGGCGGCAGAGTTGGTGCTCGGCGTGGGCGAATCCTGAAACGCTTTGCGGCGCACGTCGAGCCCACCCATGGGAGGCGCGTCGGAAGCGCGGTCGAAGAAACCGCCGCCTTCCGCGTCGCCATATTTCTGAATGGCCAACTGCATCGCGCGCTCGGCCACGACGAAATAGCGCTTGTCGAGGGTCGCTTCGTAGGCATCGAGAAGCGCCAGCGCGGCAAAAATCTGATCGTCGAGCAAACCGGCCACGAGCGGTCCACCAACGCGATGATGGAAGCCTTTCTCCGCGTTCCAAGCCTCGGCAAGAATCCGGTCGAGCGTCTTCAGGGCGAATCGGCGACAATCGTCGCGTCCGAGCACGCGAGCCGCTTCGAGAAACGCGGAAACGAACATGGCGTTCCAGCTTACGTAAATAGTCTTGTCCACGGCCGGCGCTGTGCGCTTCCGGCGCGCAGTCAGCAATTTGCTTTTCGCGCGGGAGATCGCGAGCCGCGCGTCGCTCTCGCTTATTCCGCGCCGCTTCGCGACATCTTCCAGAGTGCTGGCCACCCACAGGACATTCTTCGCCGGGTTGTGATGCATCTCGCCCACTGGGCCGACGTCGTAGTATTCCTCCATCACGCTTGCTTCGTCGGGCGCGAGCGCCGCGCGCAACTCGTCCACTGTCCACGTGAAATAATCGCCGTCATCATCGAGCGAAATGTCGGCATCCTGGCTCGCGAAAAATCCACCGCACTCGGGGTCACTCAGCGTGTCAAACACCCAGCCAACGATTCCTTTGGCGGTTTCGCGAAAAAGCGGCGCCAGCGCGGCATCCGCAGCACCGGGCATATTCGCCACCTGAAATCCGTGGAGATAATTCTTCAGCAGCTCCGAATTATCGTAAGCCATTTTCTCGAAGTGCGGCACAAGCCAACGCTCATCGACCGAGTAGCGATGAAATCCGCCGTCAAGCTGGTCGTAAACGCCGCCGAGAGCCATTTTCGCCAGCGTCCGATTCGCGATATGCAGCAGATTGGAATCGCGCGAGGTCTGCCCAAGATCGAGGAGCAAATCGATGGCCGCCGGATGCGGAAATTTCGGCGCTTGTCCAAACCCGCCATTCCGCGGATCGAAATTGCTGATGATCGAAGCGGCCATTGCCTGCACAATCGCCGGATCGAATGCGCCACGTGCGTTTGTAAAAGTTTCCGCCTGGCGCACCGCGTCTTCGAGCGCCAGCGCGGAACTGTCGATTTCGCTTCGCTTCGCGCGAAACGCTTCCGCCACGGCAACGAGGATGCGCTTGAACCCAGGCCTGCCCATCGCGTCTTCCGGCGGAAAATAAGTGCCGCCGAAAAATGGCTTGCCGTCGGGTGTGAGAAACGCGGTCAGCGGCCAGCCGCCCTGGCCCGAAATCGAGCTGATCGCCGCTTGATAGCGCGAATCGACGTCCGGGCGTTCGTCACGGTCCACTTTAACGGCGACATAAAATTGATTGATGAGCGCGGCAATCTGGGGATTTTCGTAGCTCTCGCGATCAATCACGTGGCACCAATGGCACCAGACCGCGCCGATATCGAGGAGAATCGGCTTCATTTCCGTGCGCGCCACGGCAAACGCCGCTTCGCCCCATTCGTGCCAATCCACGGGCTGGTGCGCCGCCGAGCGCAGATAGGGGCTGGCAGAATCCTTCAAACGGTTTGCCGGAGGTTCGCTCACAAATTCCTTTCGGGAGGAAAACGCCGCGCGTCAGGAATTCGGCACAGACGCCGCGGCGTTACTGAATCGGATTGCGATAATCGGCGTCGCGCGGGTCGATGGGCCTGCGCCCGGCGAATCCTTCGTCCTGCCGGTGATAAAAGCGTATGCGGTCTTCGCCGACACGCCAGCAAAAATAAATATCTTCATCGTTCAAGCGCGCGGGAAAATCGAGCAAGCCCACGTTCAGATCCTTCACCACGCATCCAGTGGCGCTGATGCGCTCGAGCGCGGACTCCACGGATTTTTCATGGCGATTGCGTTCGAGACGCTGTGTCGCTGCCTCGTCGTAATTGAAACGCATGCCGCCCATCATTTGTATGCGCGTGGCGAGTTCGCCCAGCTTTTCATCTAGCTCGCTCATAAGGCGGCGCTCCTCCATCGCTTCGAGAAGCAATGGCTCGAGCTCGACGCGCGTGCGCTCCGCCTCAGTCAATGTGAAAAGCCTTTGTTCTTCGTCCGGCATTCCTTGTCCGCCATGGTCCAAGCTCAACGATGTTCAACCACCAATATAGACCATCGTCCTCGACGGCGGAACAAAATCAGGCTCGTTGATCCGGTGGCCTGCTTCCTTTTCCATGACGATTCCGCGGATTTCGTCGACAATTTCCTGGTCGCTCGCACCGCCGCGCAGCAGGCCCTTCAAATCATGATCGTCCTTGCTGAAGAGGCACGTGCGCAGCTTTCCATCGGCGGTCAGACGGATGCGCGAGCAGAATCCACAAAACGGCTGCGACACGGGAGCAATGAGTCCGATTTCGCCGCGTCCGTCGACGAAACGATATTTGCGCGCCGTTTCGCTGCGTTCGTGCGCGATGGGAACCATAGGCCAGCGGGCTTCGATGCGTCGTCGAACTTCCTCGGCGGGCACGAAGAGGTCACGCGTCCACGCGCGGTCCGCATCGAGGGGCATGAAC
>DASRQP010000040.1:0-3913 GCA_035696585.1 Candidatus Acidiferrales bacterium
ATACGACCAGGCTCTCAGCCAGTACGAGCGCCTGGCGAAAATTGAGCCGGACAATCCAGAAAACTATCTGCGTATGTCGCAAGTCTATCGCCACCTCAATCAATTGGACAAATCCGAAAGCAATTTAATGCAGGCCAAGAAGTATGCGCCCGGAAGTTTGGAAGTGTTGTACAACGAAGCGCTCCTTTATGAAGCGCAAGCGCGCTACAAAGACGCTATACAAGTTCTCTCTGACGCCATCGCCGGCGTGAAGGCGCAGCAGCAAGAGGGCCAGCCGGCTCCGAACGCATTGACGATTCTTTATGAGCAGCTGGGCATGGCTTATAGGCAAAGCGGAGATTTCTCTTCAGCCGAGCGTTCCTTTGAAGACATGCAGGAGCTTGGTCCAGCCTCCCAAAAGCGGGGGGAGTTGCTGTTGATTGATACTTACCGCACCAGCGGCGATATCAAGCGCGCGATCGCCGAAGCCGAAAAGGTCCGCACCGCCGATCCCGCCGACCAGAGTCTGGCAGTAACCTATGCGATGCTCCTCGGCGACAATGGCCAGACGGACGACGCCACGAAAGTTCTGCGCGGATTGGTTCATGGGAATCAGGCCGACCGCGAGACCTATCTCGACCTCGCACAGATTGAAGAGCGCGGCAAACGCTATGCGGATGCCCAAACCGATGCGAACAAGGCGTTGGATATGTCTCAGGATGACTCCGACAAAGAAACGGTGTGGTTTCTTTTGGGTTCGATCTATGACGGGCAGAAGCAGTACGACCAGGCCGAGCAAATGTTCCGCAAAGCTCTAGCCATTAATGCCCACGATGCCATGGTGCTGAACTATTACGGCTACATGCTCGCCGACCGTGGTGTTCGTTTGGACGAAGCCATCACTATGATTCACAGCGCTGTGGTCGAGGATCCCACCAACGGCGCTTACCTGGACAGCCTTGGGTGGGCCTACTACAAGCAAGGCAATTTCGCTGAAGCCCAGCAATACCTGCAACAGGCCGTTTCTCACAGCGCCAACGATCCTACGGTCCTCGGCCATCTGGGTGAAGTTTACGCAAAGCTCGGTCAAACGGACCGCGCGGAACAAACGTGGGAGAAGGCGTTGGTTTATTGGCACAAAGCCCTTCCTGCCGATTATGAAGCGGAAAAAGTCTCCGACCTCGAGACCAAGCTGAAAAACCTGAAACGCCACCGCGTCGCCGAGAAATCCGTCGGCGGCGAACCCAAACCGTAATATTCTCTGCGAATGAAGCAACTCGTTCGTCTTCCCGCTTTCGCGAAAATCAATTTGTGCCTTCATGTCGTCGGGCAGTTTCCCGACGGCTATCACGAACTGCGCACAATGTTCCAATCGATTTCTCTTCACGACACTTTGGAACTGGGATTATCCAGAGGAAAAGAAATCACCCTTGAGAATGACGATCCTTCACTCCCCGCCGATTCCACTAATCTGGTCTGGCGCGCCATCGACGCATTGCGCCACGAGCTTGGCCTTCGCCAGGGTGTCCACGCGAAACTCACGAAGCTGATACCTGTTGCTCGCGGCCTTGGCGGCGGCTCCAGCGACGCGGCCGCGGCGCTCACCGGCTTACTGCGTCTGACGCGTCGCCAACTCCCGCTTCCGCGGCTCATGGAAATCGCCGCAGGTTTGGGCGCTGACGTGCCATTTTTCCTCTTTGGAGGGCGCGCTCTGGGCGTCAATCGTGGCGACGAAATCTATCCTCTTCCCGACGCGCCACGCAGAACCATCCTCGTTGTTTCTCCTGGCGACATTGGCGTCAGCACGCGCGACGCCTATGCCTGGCTCAATCCCCGTTTAACGAAGCCTCGTCAATTGACAAAACCAACCGCGACCCATAGAATATGGGGTTTCTGCGCTCTGTGCTGGAGTCGGCAGGGCGGTGGCATCTCAAATGACTTCGAGGCCGCCGTTTTTAGCCGTCACCCCCGTTTAGCTAAAATCAAACGGACTTTGCTTCAGGGAGGAGCCGCGGAAGCCGCGCTGGCGGGTAGCGGGTCGGCGGTGTTCGGAGTCTTCCGAAACCCAGCGCAGGCGCGCCGAGTCGCTCGAGAGTTTCCGAAAGAACAGGTTTTCGTAACGAGAACCCTCTCTAGGGAAGACTACCGCAGGGCCATGCTCCGGCGGGCAAATGTCTGACAGGTTCGCTTAAAGGCCCAACTAAAAATCGTCCAAGAGGATTGTGTTGGCTGACGACAAGTTCAAAATTTTCAGCGGCAGCGCTAACCCCGCGCTCTGCGAGGCCATCTGCCATTATCTGGGTGTGCCGCGCGGCCGCGCGGAGCGCGGTCAATTTAGCGACGGCGAATCACGTTTCCAAATTCTTGAAAACGTCCGCGGCGCGGATGTTTTTGTGGTTCAAGCATGCTGCCATCCGGTTGATTTTCATTTGATGGAGCTTCTGTTGATGGTCGACGCGTTCAAGCGCGCTTCGGCCTGGCGCGTCACAGCCGTGATTCCGTACTATGCGTACGCTCGCCAGGATCGCAAAGACCGTCCGCGCGTGCCGATTTCGGCGAAGCTCGTAGCCGACCTGCTTGAGACGGCTGGCGCGAGCCGCGCACTCACCCTCGATCTTCACGCTCCGCAGATTCAAGGTTATTTCAACGTGCCCGTCGATCACTTATTTGCCGCGCCGGTTCTAGTTGAATATTTTCAGAAGCGCGGACTTCACGCAATTACGGTTGTTTCGCCTGACGCAGGCGGCGTCGAGCGCGCGCGCTTCTTCGCAAAAAAAATGGACGCTCCTTTGGCCATCGTCGATAAGCGCCGCATCGACGTGAATGTCAGCGAAGTGATGAATATCGTCGGCGACGTCAAGGGTCGTCCCGCGCTGGTGATTGATGACATCATCGACACGGCCGGGACGCTCGTCAAAACGGCCGAAGCTCTGCTGCAGGAAGGCGCGACCGAAGTTTATGCGGGCTGCACGCACGCGATTCTTTCCGGGCCTGCCGTCGATCGAATTTGCAAGTCGCCGATAAAGGAAGTGATCGTCACGGATTCGGTGCCGCTGTCGCCCGAAGCGAAAAAAGTGCCCAAAATTAAAGTGTTGAGCGTCGCCGAACTTCTGGCGCGCGGCATTCGTTCGATTCACGAAGAAACTTCAATCAGTGAGCTGTTCATTTAGGGCAGCGAAGGGAAGGAACGTATGGAAGTCTTTGTCGTTGAAGCCACGCCGCGTGAAGAACGTGGCAAAGGTGTCGCCCGGCGCATTCGCCGCACGGGGTTGGTTCCCGCCGTTCTTTATGGCGGCAAGAATAAACCTGTTCCGATGACCGTCAACGCGCGGCAAGTCGCGCGCATTCTGCGTTCAGAGACGGGCCACAACACGATTTTCAGCGTGCAGGTCGTCGGCACTAAAGAAGAGAAAGCCATGGTGAAGGACTGGCAAGTCGATCCCGTCAGTGGCGCATTGCTGCATGTGGATTTGCTGCGCATCGCGATGGACGTGCGCATGCGCGTTCGCGTCCCGGTGCACGTTTTTGGCGAACCCGAAGGCGTCAAGCTCCAAGGCGGCGTTTTCGAAATGGTCACGCGCGAAGTCGAACTTGAATGCTTGCCCGGTGATATTCCCGAAGAATTCAAAGTCGATGTGAGTGGCCTGACCATCGGCAAGCAGCTACGCGCGGCCGATCTGCCATTTGACCCGGAGAAAGTGAAACTGGTTACTGACCCGCAGCGCGTTCTGGCGCACGTCGTGATCCTGAAGAAGGAAGAAGAAGTGGCGCCCGCCGAAGCTGTGGCAGCCACCGAGGCGGTTGCGGCCGAGCCGGAAGTCATCAAGAAGGGCAAGAAAGAAGTCGAGGAAGGCGAAGAGGGCGCAGAACCCGAAAAGGCCGAGAAAGCCGAAAAGAAGGGAAAAGAGAAGGAGAAATAGCAGTTTACGCTGTA
>DASRQP010000041.1:0-2475 GCA_035696585.1 Candidatus Acidiferrales bacterium
GAAAATAAAATCCAGATTCATTTCTCCTGCCCCAACACGGGCGACCTCGGCAACGTTCGTGTCGCCTTCAAGAAAAGTGGCAGTCGCGGCGATCTCGACATTACCGGCGGCCCCAACAACAATTTCCAAATCACCATGGAAATCCCGCGCAATTCCGGTCTTTACGTGCGCATGTTCGCCGGAGAACTTGAAATCCGTGGAATTGCCGGCAACAAGGACTTACAGATTCACGCGGGGGACCTCGAACTCTCGGTCGACCATCCCGGCGACTATGGCCCCGTCAATCTCTCCGTCACTACGGGCGATTTGGACGCCAGCGCGTTCGGCGTTTCAAAAAGCGGCCTCTTCCGAAGCTTCCACACCAACACCGCGCTTCATAAGGCAGGCGCAGGCAAGTATTCGCTCTACGCACACGTCGGCGCCGGTGAGCTGGCCATCAACTAAACAGCCCGCGTTTTTTCGGCGGACGGAGTGATGCTCTCGGCACACGGAAACCTGCGCCCGCATGCACTGCACCGCAATTGCATGTACGATTTCCGTGACGGGCTTATTTTGGAAAACTCGCTACGGAGGTCCACGGGAACGCGCGTGGGACTTGTAGGCGTTTCGATTTTGATAGCGTCAGTGATTCTCATTTTCGCGGGCATCATTTATTGGGCCGCTGCGATCCAGCCTCGCACGGAACGCGCTCGCGCGACGCTCTCGCCCGAAGATGCGTGGCATGAGAGTGGTTTCGAATCGCTCCGCGAACAAGGCTTTGTTCTCTGTCAAATCGTCCCGACGGACCACATGCTCAAGGCAGAATTTGTTTTCTGGGATGAAGATCAACGTGAACTTGGCCGTTACACCAGCAAAATCAACAAGAGCGCGACAATCGAATATTCTGGAAAGACAATCACGCTTTACATTCAGGGCGCCACGCTCGGCGGCTCGGCTTACGCCGGTAAAGTGGGCGGCACTGCGAATGATTCCATCGTGATTCGCGACGACCAACACGTAATCGCCGAAGCCTGGCGCGAAACCACCATTCCGCCGATCCGTTACCGCTTCGTTTATTCTGGAGACACGTTCGAGATTCGCACGGGCGGTTTGTCACCAACCAGTGCCGGCACGATCCAGCAAAGTGACAAACAAGTTGCCACCTTTCGCCGCCCGAGTTTGGCGGCGCGCAATACCTTCATCGCATTTCGAAGAGAATTGGCGGACGAGTTGAAAGTCTGCTTCTGCAGTATTGTGCTTCTCGACTAGCTGCAAACGTTTTAGCCTAAGTTGTTTGAGCTATTTCTGGGCGAGCTTCGTTCGAGCCTCTTCCAGTTCCAGACGATCCGCGCCGTTGCCGCACATTTCAATCAGCTTCGCGTAATATTTCCGTGCTGTCTCGGCGCTACCGCTGAGCTGCGCCGATTGTGCCGCTCCGTACAGCGAGTCGAATCTGTTCGGCGACTCCTGGAGCGCCGCTTTGTATTCGACAAGCGCCTCTCGCGGTCTTTTCATCTCCGTCAGCATATCGCCCAGCATTTCGCGAGCCGGCATGGAGAGCGAGTCCACGCCCTCCGTCGCTTCTTGCGCCGCAGCAGCGCGCATGGCTTTCACCGCTTCGGCGTTTTTTCCTTCGGCATAATCCACCCACGCTTCCACTTCCTGTTGCCCAATCGTGGCGCTCGACGAAACGCCATACACTTTGTCGTTTTCCCCCGCGATTGCTTCCTTGTACTTCGCCAGATTCTCCTGAGCCGCAGCCGCATCTCCGGTCCGCGCCGCCCCAATCGCGCGCGCGAAATACGTCGTTGCTTGCCAGCCGCCTTTCACATCCGGCACAGGCAGTGCCGCGGCTTCTTTCCATTGGTGCAGTTCAAAAGCATTGCGCGCCGCGAAGTTCGCTTGATTGTCCGCAACGTCTTCGGCGCTGGCTCCAGCGACATTTTTCAATTCGTCAACTAACCCGCGCGCTTTCGCCGCCTGTCCGCTTTGCAAATATGCATAGTCCAAGAAATCCATCGCATGGAATTGGTAACTCGCATCGGCCTGTCCCGCCTGCGTGGCTTTTGTCGCCGCGGCAGTCGCAGCGATATTTGAATCGATCGCCTCTTGCCACAATCCCAGCCGCACAAAAATGTGCGAAGGCATGTGCAGCGCGTGCGAAGAATCCGGAGCGATCTTCGCATATCGCCGCGCCGCTACGAGTCCCTGCGAAGCTAGTTCCGGCGTATCCGTTGCGTGAATCAGGTAATGCGCCACGCCCGGATGATTGGGCGCAATCGCAAACAGCTTGTTCAAAATGTCGATGGCCTGCTCTCGATTCGCCAGCTCATCCGCTTTCTTTCCCTGCACGGTGATTAGAGAGAGCGCATAGAACGCACCGGCATTCACGTCATCGGGGTACTTCGTGAAAACGCGTCCCATCCAATCCGAATAGGCCTTTGTGCGCGAGGCGCGGCTCAACTTCGCGTTGTCTTGAAAAAACACTCCGGCCGC
>DASRQP010000042.1:0-23763 GCA_035696585.1 Candidatus Acidiferrales bacterium
AATCGCCATATTGATTGGCGAGGACCTCAGCGGCGGCGTGGGGCTGGTAGCGGCCAACCCCGAAGGAGAGGCTAACGTAACGAATGTTTTTGGTTACGTAGTCATAGATTGCTTCTACTTTGGCGAGATCGGTCGTTTGACCCTTGACGAGTTCGGTGGCCTTGGCTTGAATCACGTCGGTGACAGCCGCGCGAGGTTTCTCGATAGCCGAGTACCAATCGCCCATTTGTTCCCAGTTGGCGAAAGTAGAGATTTGCACGTCGGGAAATTCCTGCGGCTTCTTCTTTTTCTTTTTCTCGTCCGAGTTCGAAGAGTCATCCGGCAGTTCCGTGAGTGAGGAGTGCCATGTATAAATGCGGCGATCGCCTTGGTCGTGAATTTCAGGGTCGGCGACGCCGTTGGTCGTCTTTACGTGGAGTTCCCGGGAACGAGGCACGTCCACCTGGAAAGAATCATCGAGGGCTATCACTTGCTTCGAAGAATTCCACGACATGAAGAACTGTCCCGGAACAACAGGGTGAACCGTATCCGTGTGCAGTTGGTATTCAAGAATGTCGCCGACGCTGAGATCCGGAACGGTCACGTGAATCTGTCGAACGTCGGTATAGACCGGGGCGACCTGTTCGACAGGGGAGTTAAGGTCCTGCACAGCGTCGGGACCGGCGGCTACGATGTGCCCGTCGGGTTTATGCACGCGAACGAAGTCGACATGGACTTTGTCGCTTGCGGAACTGTAAGTGAAGATGAGTTGCCCCCAGTTTTGGAGGGCTTGTTGGTTTTGAATGCGTATCCTTGCATATTGTACTTCTTGGCCCAAGCCGTCATTTTCGAAGCGGAAGTCTATCTTGCTTTGTTCGATGACGGCGCCCTGCTTTGAATAATCAGCCGGAGGCGTGGCGGGGAGCTTGAGGCCCATCACCTTCGGTGCGGCTTGGGATTTTGGCGCTTCAGGGGCAGGTTTTTGCGCATGGGCGATTGAAATCGCAAAGAGAGCGATGGTGCAGAGCGAAAGGAATCTTGGTAACCGGGGGCTCACGGTGCCGGGAGAGTAACGCAGAGGGAAGGGAAATTCAACCGTACTGGCGTACTAGTTTCGCGAGGCTAACGATGGGTGAGAAGGTGAGTCCAAATAGCGGGCGGGGCGGACTCCGGTGGCGATTCCTGCAAAGCCTGGGGGGCGCGGAGGGGCATGGCGCTGCGGGCATTGCTGACCATGAGGACAGGTGACGCAGGGCAGCGGATGCTGGGAAAATAGTTGGAGTCGACAGGCAACGCACGGGGCTGGTGATATACTCCAACTTCCAGCCTGGCGAAAAGCGGGGGCACGGTCGGAGGAGCAGCAATGGGCATTCAGTTTTTGGAACTGGTTACGTGGGTGCGGCACCGGAAGATCTTTGCGAGCGTGCTGCTCGTGTTGACCCTCGGCATAGGAATCCTTGTAGGCACGCTGATTCCCGGAAAAGTGGCGGCAGTACGTCCGGGGGATCCGAACGGCCCCATGCTTCTGACGA
Source organism: Candidatus Acidiferrales bacterium (assembly GCA_035696585.1). Taxonomy (GTDB): domain Bacteria; phylum Acidobacteriota; class Terriglobia; order Acidiferrales; family UBA7541; genus DAHUXN01. Next base: position 1,512 of record DASRQP010000042.1, read on the forward strand.
TTCCCGACCCCGTTAATTTGTCGAATGGCTTCTCGAATATCGTGACGCGCGTCGAGCCTGCCGTGGTGAACATTTCGACGACACAGGTGTTCGAAGCTCCGAAGGACAAGCGCGGCACAGGGGCCCGCGGGCAGGATCCATTCCAGGACTTCTTCAACAAGTACTTCAGCCAAAACCCCGGCGCGGAGCAAGGGCCAGAGGCCGAAAAGAGCCTTGGTTCCGGCGTGATTGTGGACAAGAGAGGGTACATTCTGACGAACGATCACGTGATTAATGGCGCGACGAAAATTCAAGTGGCGGTCGACGGTGATGCGACGCATTACACCGGGAAAGTGATCGGTTTCGACAAGCAGACGGATCTCGCGGTGGTCAAAATCGACGCGGGGCACGATTTGCCGGTAGCGCGGTTGGGGAATTCGGAGGGATCTAAGGTTGGCGACTGGGTGCTGGCGTTCGGCAGCCCGTTTTCGCTGAACGGCTCTGTAACCGCGGGAATCATCAGCGCGACGAACCGGCAGCACATCGGCAATTCGCAGTTCCAGAATTTTATTCAGACGGATGCGGCGATCAATCCGGGAAACTCCGGCGGCCCGCTGGTAAGTTTGGCCGGCGAAGTTATCGGGATCAACACGGCGATTTATACGGGCAGCCGCGGATTTGAGGGAGTGGGATTCGCGCTGCCGTCGAATACAGCGATTAACATTTACAACCAGCTTGTCACACAAGGGCACGTGACGCGCGGCTCGATCGGAATCAAGTTTCAGGACGAGCAGACGGGAGATTTGCTGCTACACAAGGAATTGGGCGCACCGAATGGCGTGGTGGTGCAATATGTCGCACCGAGCGGTCCCGCTTCGAAAGCGGGGATTCAGGCCGGTGACGTGATCACGCAGATCAATGGCCACGCGGTGCGCGCTGGATCGGACTTGATCAATCCCGTGGTGGATACGCCGATTGGGCATTCCGTAGCGCTGAATTATATGCGCAACGGGAAATCGAAACATGTGTCCGTGAACGTCGCGGACATGTCGAAGATTTTCCCGGAGGATGCGGGCGAAGCGAATGCGTCGCCGAGTGGCGATGAGGAAGTGGTGCCGACGTCGTTTGGACTGCATGTCGAGGCGCTGACGCCGGAAATTTCGCGGCATCTGGGATTGAGCGCCAGCCAGCCGGGCGTGATTGTGAGCGAAGTTGAGCCGACGAGCTTCGCGGAGGATATTACTTTCCTGCGCGGCGACGTGATTGTCGAAATCAACCACGTGGCGATAACAAACCTGCAGGATTACAAGCAGGAAATTGCGAAGCTGAAACCGGGCGAGGATGTGCTGTTCAAGGTGGTGCATCCGGATGGAACGGGAGAGCAGTACACTGTGTTCCGCGCGGGAACGATTCCGCGAGCAGGGAAGTAGAATTTGCCGGTTAGTAAAAAGGGCCCAATGAGAGAGCGTTTGCAGGTGCAATCTTTGCTGAGGATGGCGCTGAAAATGGCGAGACGCGGGCTGGCACTAGTCGCGTTGGTCGCCCTTGCGTTTTGGCTTGCGCCGTTGCGTGCGAGTGCAGCTCCGCATCAGGCACACGCAAAAACTCAGGCAGTGTCCCACAAAGCCACGACCGCGAAATCGGGCAAAGCGAGTCTGCGAAATGTCTCTTACAAGTCGTCAACGCACAAACGGCGTTCGCGGTATCGCAGAAGGCGCCACCATATCACGCTGCCGAAACAGCCCGCCGCTGATCGGACCGAGGAAATTCAGTCAGCGCTCGAGCGCGGGGGATTTTACTCGGGCAATCCGAACGGAAAATGGGACGGCGGCACGCAAGAGGCGCTGCGACGTTTCCAAACAGCGAATGGGCTTCCGCCAACGGGCAAGCTCGACGCGCTGAGTTTGCAAAAACTCGGATTGGGCTCTGACGTGGCAGGGTTGAGCGCGCCGCGAGCAGTCATGCAAGGCAATCAGTCCACCTCGAATCAGCCCGCTACTTCATCTACTCCAAAAACCCCCGGCCGATAAGTTCGACCGCTAGCGACTGTTCCTTCTTCACATTTACAATTCATAGTTCCGTTCGTTCGGTCCAAACTTCCCCTTCGCCGGGACGGGAGCAGCCTTAGTTGTAGACCATCTGAGAAGTGACGATTGAGTTTGCGGAGCTACGGCAGTTCATCCAAGCCAGCGGAGGCGGGGCCACATTTGCGGCAGCGGGGCTTTGGGTTTGCGGCAGATGTAGACGGGGAGATTCGATTCTTCGGGGATGGCGTAGGGCGGTGAGATGCGCGCCGCGAGCGCCACTTCGCCAAACATGTTCCGCAATTGATTTTCTGTGTAGCCAATCGTAATCACGACGTTGCCGGTATATCCGCGCGGACCCCACAGGCCGTATTGATTGTGTCCGCTGATGGCGGGCGGCAAATGATACGCGGGACCGAAGTAATCCACGGCTGAAGCCTCGCCATAATTGAGCGCGAGGATGGCGCACTGCTCGCGATCCGCGGCGGGCAACGCGTCGAATACTTTCGCAACGGCCTGCACTTGATGGCGCCAGCCGTACATGTCGCCGAAAAGTTGCGGAAGTTTGCCCAGCGGGACATTTTCCGGATGGATGGCGTCCACATCCCAGAAGCGGGAATATTGCACCGCGGCATTTACGGGAAGAATCGGCATCGCGAGCGGAGCGGCAATCAAGCCGCCTACGACGAGAGGCGCGACGATTATTGCCTTATACAGCGCCGGCCGCAGCCATTTTTCCGCGCGCGTCGGCAATTGCGCCTCGGTCCACACGGCGCCGGCGGCAAGGAGCATTGGATAGATTGGCGCGAGATAATAAATCTTGCCATGCAAAGCGATCATTTCAACGAGGACGACGACATAGGCCCACGCCAGCGGCGCGTAAATTCCCTGCGGGAATCGTTGACCAACCGTGAGAATGCGGGCTTGTGCGATGCCATAGGCAGTCTTGTACTCGACATCGTGGGAGTCGGCGGGGGCAGCGTCGTGTGTGGGATTCCAGAACAAGAACCAAAGGCCGGCGAGCCATATCGGCGTTGAGAGGGGCAGCGTCAGCAGTGTTTGCTGCCAGATGAATTGCCATGGAGTCAGCGTAGTGTATTTCGTGCCGATCACGGCGTGAAGCAGGGCAATCGTCGGAAAGCTGTTGCGAATTTCCCAAATCAGATTTGGCAGAAAAATCAGAAAGGCAAAGGCACCGCCGAGCCAGATCCACTTCTTTGCGTACTCGCGGCGCGCCGAGGTGAGCCAGAGGCCAATGAATATGCCACTACCGAAAAAGAGCGTTGAATGCTTGTTCAAAATGCCGACGCCCGCCACGACGCCGAATAGCAGCCACAACTTTTGCGAGCCGCCGTTCAGAATGCGCATCAGAATCGCGGCGCAGGCCATCCAGAAGAGGGGCTCGAAGGAATTCATGGAGAGAAAACTGTCGAATGTGAGGTAGATGGGTGCCACAAGCACCGCGACCGCTGCGAGAGATTGGGCGAAACGGCGGCCGCCGAGCTCGCGAGCCATCCAGCCTGCGAGAATCACTTTGCCGGCGGCCGCAAGCGCCGGGAAAAATCGCAGCGCGAAGAGCGAGTTACCGAGGAGGGTTCTCGAAAGGCGCGCGAGCCATGCAACCAGCGGCGCATGGTCTACATAACCCCACGCCAGATGCTGTCCGCAGGCGGCATAATAGAGTTCGTCGCGGAAGTAGCCGTACCGTCCGGCGAAAATAAAATGGAAGAGTGCCGCGAAAATCGCCAGCGCGTAGACCCATTTGGCGATTGGCATGTTGCGAGCAGGCGGATAGTTGAGAGGTGGGCGCGGCTGCACGCGCGACGGCGAATCGACGATCGCTGCCGGTCGTGGCTGGACGCCTCCGGGCAAATTGCCTCCTAAGCGCTTGTATGAGAACTGCAAAAACCGGCACTTCAGCGGCTAAAGCCGCACTGAAAGTGCGTTGCTCATGTCGTGGCTGCCCTTCACTTCGTTCAGGGTAAAAAGCCAACCACCACCGGATTCTTCAGTCGCCGCAGAGACTCTAATCGAGTGCTGCGTGGAGCGGAAACACGTTCGCGTCACATGCTACGAGCGCAGCACGGGCGAAGTGTAGCGGAAATTAAACGTGCAAGTAAGATAAGTTTCTTTTGCGCGTCAAGAAGCACGGGGCGCGACACGTTTTGACGATTTGTTCATCTAAATTGATGGGGTGAGATGGTTCGGTGGGACGTTTACCGGAGTATCAAATCGCATGAATGAAGTTTTGCAAATTCGGCGCGCGCATCCGGAAGAGAGTGGCTTCTTGACTGATTTGGCGATGCGCTCGAAGGCCCACTGGCCGTACGACCGCGCGTTTCTCGAAGACGTCAGACCGGATTTGACGCTGCGGCCTGAAAAGTTTATGCCTGACTTTCACGTGTACATTCTCGAAGCGGCGGGGAAGCCGGTGGGGTTTTGCAGCCTGGTGCCGATTGATCCGGGAACGGTGGAGCTCGACGATCTGTTCATCGAACCGGATGATATAGGCAAGGGATACGGGCAGCGGCTGTGGGACTATGCGGTCAGCGTGGCGCGCGATTTGGGCTTCCAGAGAATTGTGCTGGTATCTGATCCGTATGCGGAGGCGTTTTATGCGCGACAAGGCGCTGTGTGCATCGGGGAGAAAACGTCAGCAATCCGCGAAGGCCGCGTCCTACCAGTCATGGAATACCAACTCAGCGGATGATTCGGGGGGCGACGTGCTCTGATCTGGCGACAAAAAAAAGGCCCGGCCATGGCAGCCGGGCCTTCCGATTTCAGATTCGACCTTGTTTCTTCCTTCCGCCTGCGCCTTTACGCGGAGAAGCGACGGCGAAGAATACCTGCGAATCCGAGCAACCCCGTTCCCAGCAGAGCCAGCGATCCGGGCTCGGGCGTAGGAATAGGCGTTCCGCTGATGTCCAAAGACTCGCTGTTTGGGCTCGTGTCGATCGTAGTGCCCTTCCTGCCCGGTGTCGAGCTATAGGCAAAAAACATGGTCCCATTCGGGAAATCCCCAGAGGTGAAAGTGAAGCTCACGGCTGTCGGCCCTGTGAAACTCCCCAGGTTCGCCAAGAAGACATCATAGCCGGAAGCGGAACTGGTGAATGACTGCAGCGAGGGGTAGTTGTGCTGGGAGTTGGGCAGGCCAATAAAGCCACCCAAGGTACTGGGAGTTCCCGTCCATATCCCTTCCGACGTTGGCGTGCTCCCGTTCACCATGAACGAACTCACTGACTCGCCGACTGGCACCAAGATTGCCAAGTCTAGCGTACTGCCGGCAACATACTTGTTGTTTGCCGTCAGAATATCGAACGTCGGATCCATGTTAGACGACGTTTGAATTCCGCCGATAGCGCAGGTGGTAGCACCCGTGCAAGAGATCTGGAGCGGATTTGCCATCGAGGACATCGCGAACAAGAGGTTGGCAGCGCACAGGACAGCCACCAGTTCGAGCGTCCTATAGAATAGTTTTCGTGTCGGTTTCAAGGTTTCACCCTTATCCTTATGTTAAATCAGTTGAAAATACCAATGAGGCTTCGTGCATCTCGGTTGCCAAACCAACAGAACTAAGCCAGTTTTCATGAGCCGATAGTATCCTATTGATTATAAACAGCTTACATCCAGATGCATGAAAACAGCGGAAGTTTAAATTCCTGGTCTCTTTGGTTCGAGTCGCAGATGTTTGCAGTTTATGTGAATTCGCGGACCTGCCAAAATCTGTCATGACACAAAACATTGACTAGGTGCATCATTTAGCCGCGCGAGATTCGATTCAAGGGGGTAGGGAGAATATGAAAATAAAACTGACAGTAGTTCTGGCTGTTGTTGTGTTGTTGTGCCCGGGCCTATTTGCGGACCAGATCACTTTGAAAAACGGCGATCGCTTGACAGGCACGATTGAGAAATCCGACGCAAAGACGCTGGTCATCAAGACCGAATCCGCCGGCGAAGTAACGGTTCAGTGGGCGGCGATTGACAGCATCACGTCGACGGAGCCACTCCATGTCGGTTTGACCGGCGGACAGATGGTCGTGGGACCCGTGACTACGACGAGCGACGGGAAAATCGAGGTTTCGACCGCAGCGACAGGAGTGGTGACGACTTCCAAGGATGCGATCGTGGTGATCCGATCCGATTCGGAAGAAGCTGCCTATGATGCCACGATGGAGCGATTGCAACATCCGCATTTGAGCGATTATTGGAGCGGAACGCTCGACACGGGCCTGAGTTTGACTCGAGGCAATTCGGCGACGTTGTCGTACACGCTAGCCGGGAAGGCGATTCGTCAGACGGATCGAGACAAGATCACGGCGTACACAACCATAGTGTACGGAAGGAATGACAATACCTCTCCGAGCCAGACGATTGCGCACCAAATCCAGGGAGGAGTGCGCGGGGATATCGATATTCGCGCGAGGGTGTTTGCCTATGCGTCCACCGATTTCAACTCGAACCAACTGCAGCATCTGGACCTTCAGAACGTGATTGCGGGCGGCATCGGATTCCATCTGATCAAGACTAAAAACACGACGTTCGATGTTTTTGCCGGAGCCGGGTACAACCAGGAGTATTTCTCGTCCTACTCGCTGGTGAATCCAGCGCCGCCACCGCCGCTTCTTGCGTTTGCAGCCGTGACGCAAAGGAATGCCGAGGTTGAACTGGGAGAAGAATTCGATACAAAGGTGAGCGACCGCACGAATTTTAGCGAAAACTTCACTTTTTATCCTAATATCAGCGGGCCGAGTGGCTACCGGTATACGTTTAATTCCACGCTTGCGACAAAATTGAACAACTGGCTGGGTTGGCAGACCACGTTCACGGACAATTACTTAAGCAACCCGCCTGTTGGAATCAAGGGAAATGACTTGTTGCTTTCGACCGGGTTGCGGTTGACATTCGGCAAGGCGGCCAAATAGGGCCAAGTATTTGCTTCTCCTAAATGAAGGAGCGTGACATGACGAAGGGTTTTAAGCAGTTCCTGCTAAGAGGGAACGTAGTGGATATGGCGGTGGGTATTGTGATCGGAGCGGCTTTCGGCACCGTGGTTACCGGTTTTGTGAAGGGCTTTCTGACGCCGCTGATCGCCGCGGTCGTGAAGCAACCCGATTTTTCGGCCCTAACGTTCACGATCAACGGCAGCAAGTTTGAGTATGGGAATTTCATCAATGCTTTGCTGTCGTTTCTGATTATCGCGGCCGCGGTCTACTTTTTCGTCGTGGTCCCGGTGAATGCGTTGATTGCCAGATCGCGCCGGGAGCCGCCGGCAGATCCGACAACACGCAAATGTCCAGAGTGCCTTAGCGAAATCCCGATTGCAGCGCGGCGTTGTGCGTTCTGCACACAGGTGAGTTCCGCGCAATAGCACGAAATGGCACGAAGTCCGGTGTCAGCGCGAAGCTTTGGTGGAAATGTAGGCGTCGAGACTGTTCGTGAGCTGGTCCAGGCCGGCGAGCACGTCTTGGCGGAGAGCTTCGACGACTGCTGAAACGGTCTTCTTGTTTACAGGCTCATCGTGATTGTAGGACTGGCTCCAAACGACATTGCCCGTCGTGGGCTGAAACAATTCGAGGGAGAGAGAGAAGCGCGCCACGAGCGAAGGCGAATCTACTTCTTCGAGCGAATACAAATGACCGCGCAGGATGTAATCGCCTCTGGCGCGGCTGCCGAGGTGTCCGACGGAGCGGAATTTGCCCTTCGCACGCAAGGATTGCGTCAGCATCGTTTCGAGCATTTCAGTGGGAACCTCGGCCCAGCGATGATCCGGGTAGGTACCGAGTTCCACGCTGCCGGTGCTGTAAACGATGGGGCTATCGAGATAGAGATGCGAGGCGGTGATGCGTCCAATCAGAATTGTGACAGGAAGCGGCGCATCGTTCTCCACGGAAACGGAAGGCTCAGGAGCGGGCGCGGGATTCAGCGTGTAGTATTTCACGGGCCGCGCCGCGCCGCAGTTCGCCGTAACGATAATTGCCGCGAACATCGAAAGTGCGGCGAGAGCAGTGACGATTCGCTTTTGGTCGAAGTACATATTCATTTTCACTCTTGAGGTTTGAGGGGCTTCCCGGGCACGTGTGGCGCGGGTTCGGATGCGTGAATCAGCGTATAGGGCCGTGTCTTAATGGTATTGGTGAATGATTTCAAGTTTTCGGTGATGTTGGTCATGTTGGCGATGATTTCATCGATGTTATCGCTATTGATGTTCAGCGTGCTGTTGAGCTGATCGATAAGCGCGGAAGCGGACGTGAGAGTGGCGCGCATTTGAATGATTGCCTGGCGCAGGTCAGGGCGATTTTCCATCAAAGTGGCGTCCACGTGTGATAGGGCGGTATTCGCCTGGTTTATGGTTTTCTTGAAATCGTCCATCAAGGGCGTGAGTTTGGCGCTGGTGCTGTTCAGATTATTGAGCGTGGAGTGCAGCACAGGACGATCTTCCGCGAGCATGCCGCGGACATTCGCGAGGCTCGCCGCAATGTTCGCACGATTTTGCGCATCGAGAAGCCCGTTGACGCGCTTGATGGTTTCCTGCAACTCGGTGACGCGCGCATTTAGATTCTGCAACAACTGAGTTGCCTGCGGTGCGAGGTCGCTTATTTTCGCGGCGAGTTCATCGAAACTCGCATAATTCACTCCAACCAAAACGGCACCCGGGCGCGCAAGTGGAGCGGCTGCGGTGCCCGGAACGATGCCAAGGAAATTTTCGCCGAGGGCTCCAAGGCTTGAGATTTTTGCCTTGCTGTCTGTCTTTACGGGGACTTCATCGTCAACTCGAAATTTGACTTCCATGTGCGTGGGATCTTGCGGATCGCTGCGAACGGATAGGACACGTCCCACGGGTGGACCGCCGGCGTAACGCACTTCGGAGCCTGGTCCGAGGCCGCCGGCATTCTTGAAGTAGGTCCGGTAAGTCGGTTCAGCGCCGCCGAAAACTCCAGACAGCGAGAAAAGAGTCACCACCAAGAGGCCCACTGCGACAATGACAAATAGTCCGACGAACGCGCGCTCGCGTTTGGCTTGCAATGGTGCCTCTCAAAATATCCGCGGAAAGCTAAATTGGCGGTGAGCCCGCCAAGCCGGCGGAGTATAACACGACCTGTACTCGAAACGTTCACGCGGCGACTCTCGCGGCGTGCTGTGGCAGGCGGACCGGTACAACGGTGCTATAAACGCAAATGCTCAGTGAGGCGGTCGAGGAAGCCTTCGTCTTCGGCAACGTCCGGTTCCGGAACACGATCGAGAAACTGGCGCACGCGAGGTTGTTGGCTCGATTTCAGCTCTTCCACGGTGCCGAGCGCGATTACGTTTCCCTTGTCTACCAAGATCATGCGGTCGGCGATGAGGAAGGCGCTGGCGAGCTCGTGCGTGACGACGACAATGGTCATTCGGAAGGCTTTTTTCAATTTCAGAATCAGATCGTCAATGCCTGCAGCGATGATCGGATCAAGACCCGCAGAAGGCTCGTCGAAAAATAGAACTTCGGGATCCATAGCCAGGGCGCGAGCGACTGCGGCGCGCTTTTTCATGCCGCCGCTCAATTGCGCGGGGATGTAATTTTCGTAGCCGGAGAGACCCACTTCTTCGAGCTTCAATCGCACCATGACTTCGATCGTGGAGTCATCGAGCCGAGTATGCTCGCGAAGCGGAAGGGCGACATTTTCTCCGACGGTCATTGAACCAAAGAGCGCGCCGCTCTGAAACGAAACACCGAGCTTCTTGCGAAGTTCGGCCATGTCGTGCGCGGAGATGCAGCACAGGTTTTTGCCGTGAATCCAAATCTCACCACCCGAGGGTTTTTCGAGGCCCATCAACGTGCGAAGAAGGGTGCTCTTCCCGGAGCCCGAGCCCCCCAGAATCACCAGGGTTTCGCCAGCTTTCACGTCAAAGGTGACACCGTGGAGAACTTCGCGATCGCCATAGCGCACGCGCAAGTTGCGCACAGAAATTGCAATTCCCTCGTTGACCGGCGCGTCCGATTCGTTTTCGTTCGACGTAGTCATGAATGCGGTGCCGTAAGGTAAAAGAGCATGGTGAAAACCAAATCGACCAGCACGACCATGAAGATAGATTTTACAACGGCCGATGTGGTCGAGCGGCCCACTTGTTCCGCGCCTAAGCCAGTGGAAAGTCCCTCCTGGCATCCCACCGCGGTGATCACCATGCCGAACATCACGCTTTTAATCAAGCCCGTAACGATGTCACGAAGGACGAGGGCGCTGAGGGTTGTGTGAATATAGGAGCCGAAAGTGAAGCCCGCGCCTGCAACACCAAAAACAGAGCCTCCGAGGACACCCATGAAGTCGGCCCAGGTGGTGAGGCAGGGCAGCATCAAGGCCATTGCAATGAATTTGGGCGCGACAAGAAAATGAACGGGATCGAGCGCCATGGTTTGAAGCGCGTCAATTTCTTCGTTCACTTTCATGGTGCCAATCTCGGCGGCAAAGGCAGAGCCAGAGCGTCCAATGACGACGATGGCGGTCATGAGCGGACCGAGTTCACGCGTCATGGAAACAGCCACCGCGTTGGCGACAAACTCCATGGCGCCGAACCTGCGAAGTTCGTAGGCGGATTGAAGGGCGAGGATCATTCCGATAAAAAAAGATATGAGGGAAAGAATGGGAACGGCGCCGACTCCCACAGCCATCGCCTGATGAATCGCGCGCTCGACGCGCAGGCGCTGGCCCTGGAAGGGCGCTATGACGACGGCGTGAAGCGAGCGGCCGGTAAGGATTGTGAGGTCGCCAAGATAGGCGAGCGTGTCGATCGTTGCTTGACCGACTGTCTCGGTGACGGACATGAGAGGAATCTCAGGCCGTGGCGCCGGAAGAGACCGGCTGAACGCCGCGGACCGCCTCTTCTTCAGTGCCGTACACTTCGAAAACCTTGATGAGACGGGTCAACTCGAAAACTTCTTTGGCCACGCGGCTGAGTCCGAAGAGAGCAAGACCGAGCTTTGATTCTCTGGATACCTTTAGAGCTTCGACAAGGCAAGCGACGCCCGCGCTGTCGATATATTTCACGCTGGTCAGGTTCACAACCACGCGAGGAACTTTTTGTGTCTTTAGCAATTCCATAAGCGTTTTGCGGAGGTCCGGCGAGTTATAAAGTGTAATGTCACCGGCAACATCCACAATTGTGGCGAGGCCGCTGGGGCGCGTTGTAATGTTCATCAATTTCTCCCACTCAGGACGATAGCAGGGACGATAGGGAGAGCATACCCTGAGTTGGGCCCGGCGCAAAGCACTGAGATGGGTTTTTAGGAGTGGAAAGAACGGAACTCGAGCCGCGAAACAGGCGGCTTGGGTTCGGGAGGCACTTGCCGAACCCCAGAGGCCATCTTGCGTCACACAAACGAGTCACAGGATCTCTTTCTTGTTCAAGGCAAAAAGAGCAATTGCCGGTGTCTCTAAGCGACGCGCGGATAGCCGTCGCGATGACCGGTTCTGCTTTCGCCGCTTTTCATTTGGCGTAGCGCCCAAACGAGCAGGGATAAATGGTCGGCAACGCCTGCCTTCTCGCAGAGGTCGCGGAGCAAGCGGTGGAACGAGCTCGAGGGCATGCGAAGCTCGGTGCAAACCTGTTTGTCAGTTTTTCCGCCGGCGAGGGCGCGAAGAACAATCGTTTCCTCGAGGGTGAATGACGGATGCCGGGGCTCAACCAGCGTCCGCGGTTTGTTCGGGAATGTAGTGGGGACACCGGGACTACGGTTACCGGTGGTGTCTGCCCTGGATTTGATGTTCGGTTTCATAATTGTCCCTCCGGTTTTTTTGCGCAACTGCGCAGGCGCAATTTTCAATGCAGGTAAATTCGGAGGGGACAACGAGAAAAGATCGCTGGAACTTTTGTTGCGTGGCGGATTGAGAGGCCGCCCGTAATGTATTCGCGCCTACAATGCGTAAAGCACTATTCGAGAGGGAGTCTATTGGAAGAACTGCTGCCGTGACTGTCCCGTTAGAGACAGGTGGAAGACATCGCTTTGCGTTCGTTTGCTGGACGCTTTCAAGAGCGAAGAAGCCAAGCCGCTCCCGCAGGAGAAAACGACGCTTGACTTTATTCTGAGCGGACATAAACTTCGGCTCGCTGAACCGAAAATATAGGGGCCCTGCCGGTAAAAGGAAGGCGAGAACAGGGCGATGAATGTGATCCCGCGGAGGAGAGGCGAGATGCGAGTTTCAAATGTTGAATGGCGAAAGATTTTAGTGGTGGCCGCGAGTGTCGCGCTGTGTGCGACGGCTGGCGTTGCACAGCGGCGGAATGCGGCAGCGGAGCAGGATCAATTTCAATTTCGATTCGTTGGGCCGATTGTGGGGAATCGAGTCGCGTCGGTGGCGGGCGTCGCGGGAGATGAGAGCACGTATTACGCCGGAGCGGCGTCGGGCGGTGTTTGGAAATCGACGGATGGGGGAAACCGTTGGGAGCCGGTGTTTGACAAAGAACCGGCTGCGGCGATTGGCGCGTTAGCGGTGGCGCCTTCGGATCCAGATGAGGTGTGGGCCGGGACCGGCGAAGCGTGGGCGATACGCGACAGCGACGTAATGGGAAACGGCATCTACAAGTCCACAGACGCAGGAAAAACGTGGACGAACATGGGCCTGGGCGCAACGGGGCGTATCGGGCGCGTGGTGGTGAATCCAACAGATCCGAATACTGTGTTCGTGTGCGCTCTGGGGCGCACGACGGGACCGCAGCAGGAACGCGGAGTTTACCGGACGACGGATGGCGGGAAAACGTGGGAACGTGTCCTGTTTGTGGACGAAAACACGGGATGCTCCGGTCTGTCGATGGATCCGCACAATTCGAGTACGTTGTTTGCCGGTGCATGGCAAGTGGTGATGCACACATGGGCAGAACTCGGCGGCGGGCCGGGCAGCGGAGTATATGTTTCGCACGATGGCGGCACGAAGTGGACGCGCATTGAAGGCCACGGTTTGCCGAAGCCACCCGTCGGAAAAATTGACGTCGCAGTGGCGCCGACGAATTCGGACCGCGTGTATGCGTTGATTCAGACGGAAGATCAGGGCTCATTGTGGCGGTCGGATGATGGTGGGGAAAGTTGGCAAGCTGTGAGCTACGACAGGTCACTGACGGGACGCGCCGGGTATTACATCCGCATCGGGGTTTCGAGCGGGAACGAAGATGAGGTTTATGTGGCGAGCAGCGGATTCCACGAGTCGGTGGACGGCGGAGAAACGTTTAAGGACGTCCCGTGGGGCGGCGACAATCACGATATCTGGATCGACCCAAAGAATCCGGATCACTTCGCGTTGACCAATGACGGCGGGTTGATGATTACGACGGTGCATGGACGTGGATTCCATCGCGTGTCGCTGCCGATCGGGCAGATGTATCACGTGACCGTTGACAATCAGGTTCCGTACTACGTCTACAGCAACATGCAGGACGATGGAAATATGCGCGGACCGAGTCTGTCAGAAGGCGGATACGGGTATGGCGGGCCGCAGGAAGTTGGATGGGATCACGGAATGGGCGGGTGCGAATCCGGCTGGACAGTGCCGGATATTACGGATCCAAACATCGTGTGGGCGACGTGCTATGGGGACGAAGTGACGCGTTGGGACGCGAAAACGAAGTTGGCGCGCTCGGTGAGTCCTTGGCTGCATACACTCGATTCACCGCCGAATGACACGAAATACCGGTGCCACTGGACGCCACCGCTGGCGATTGATCCGTTCGATCACAACACAGTTTATTACGGTTGCCAGGTGATTTTCAAAACGACGAATGGAGGCCGGAGTTGGACGGTTGCGAGTCCTGATCTTTCCACGCATGACCCGAGCCGGATCGTTCCGTCGGGCGGACTGGAAGGCGACAACCTCGGGCAATTCTACGGCGAAGTGGTGTTTGCGATTGCGCCGTCGCAAATTCAGAAGGGACTGATTTGGGCCGGAACGAATGACGGGCAGGTGTGGTACACGAAAGACGGCGGCGGCCAGTGGAATAATGTGACGAAGAATATCTCGGGGCTTCCCGCGTGGGGAACCATTACGAGCATTCAGCCTTCGCACTTCGACGCGGGGACGGCATACATCTCGGTGGATTTTCACTTGATGGATAATCGGGATCCCTTTATTTACAAGACGACGGACTTTGGACAGAGTTGGACGAAGATCAGCGACGGATTGCCGAAGGGAGAATTGGCATATGTGCGCGTGATTGCCGAGGATCCGAACTGCAAAGGGCTTTTGTTCGCGGGCACGGGGAACGCGCTGCATTATTCTCTGGATGACGGCGCGCACTGGACGGCGTTCGACAAAGGTTTACCGCATGCGACGGTTTCGTGGGCTGTAGTGCAGAAACAATTCCACGATCTGGTGGTGTCAACATACGGGCGGGGACTTTATATTTTGGATGACATCACGCCACTCGAGCAGATGGCGAAGGATAATTCGGAGGCGGCGGTGAGGCTGTTCGAACCGCGCGCGACTTACCGGTTTGTGCGCGGCGGAGGAGTCGGGATCACATACGCGCTGAAGACAGAAGTGAAAGCGAACGCGGAGAATAAAGAGCCAAGCAAGAAAGATGCCGCCGAAGATACCGAACAAGCCGCGGCGAGCGCCGACAAAGATAAAGGCCCGGTGCAAATTGAAATTCTCGATTCGAATGGCAAGGTGGTCAGGAAACTGAAAGCGCCCGGCAAAGCGGGAATGAATCGAATGGAGTGGGACTTGCGGTACGAACCGCCGCGGCTGGTGGCGTTGCGCACGGCGGCTCCTGACAATCCGCACATCTGGGACGAATTGCGGTTCCGCGATAAGGACTCGCGTCCGATTACACACTGGGGATTGGAAGGCGCGGGAGGGCCAATCGTCACGCCGGGAAAGTATACGGTAAAGCTGACGGTGAATGGAAAGAGCTACACGCAACCGCTGACAATTTTGCGCGATCCGAATGTTCCAAGCAGCGATGCAGAAATCGAATCTTCTGTAAAGACGCTGCTGCGCATGCGCGACGACATCACGACCACTTCGGATATAGTGAATCAAATCGAGTGGATGCGGAAACAGCTTGGCGACGTGCAGTCGATGCTGGCGGATGAAAAGACCAAGGGTGATTTGCTGAAGTCGGTGAAAGAGATGGACGAGAAGTTGCAGGGGGTCGAGTTCAAGCTGATCTCGCGCGTGGAGGCCAATAGCGACGACAAATATTTCGTTTCAGCTTATAAGGTGTATCTGAATCTGTTGTGGCTGAACGGTGAGGTAGGCTCGGGCGCGGGAGACGTGGCGGGCGGTGCAGCGTTTGCGCCGACGGATACGGCTTTGAGTTTGTTGCAAATGATCGAGAAGGACATGGATGCAGCGAAGGCCGACTACCAGACTTTGATCAGCAAGGATATTCCGGCGTTCAATCGCTCGCTTGCGGAACATGGGGTGATTCCAGTTACGGCAGTCGGTCCGGCACGGGATACGGGCGCAGGCGGAAATCGATAAGAGTCTCAATCGTAGAAGTGAGGCGATTGAATACTGCGTTTACGGCGACGTGCATTCGGTGATGCTTCCTATTTTGTGTTGCCCCAGATGTCGCCTACGGTGAAACCTTCGGGGAACGGATCGTCGCTCTCAAGAACGTATTGAGAGAAACCTGTGATCCACGCGCACCCGCTGATGGTGGGAACCACGGCGGGATAGCGACCGACGCGCGATTCGCTGATGAGGCGGCCTGTGAACGTGGTGCCAAGAATTCCTTCGTGAACGAAGTCCTGGTGGAGCGGGAGCGCGCCCTTTGCGTGCAACGCGGCCATTTTTGCGCAAGTGCCGGTGCCGCAAGGTGAGCGGTCGAGCGCGCCGGTCCACGATGAAGGACGATTCCAGTCGAGCTGGCCGGTGGAGACGATTACAGCATTCTTGCGGTGAATTTCTGGATTGGATGAAGGCGCGGAAAGTTGCGCGATGGTGATTCCTGAGATCGCTGGATTTTCAGGATGCGTGACGGGAAGCTGCTCCCTAGCCGCGGCTTTGATCATTTCTCCGACGCGGACGATGTCGCGGGCTTCATTCGGCTCCAGACGGATTCCCAAAGGTTCGGCATCCGCGATAACGTAGAACATTCCTCCGTACGCGACATCAACTTTGACGGCGCCCAATCCCTGCACTTCAATCGGCGCATCCAGATGAACGGCGAAGGCTGGGACATTTTGAAATGTGACGCGCGTGACTTTTGAATTCTCGATTTCCGCTTCGACTTCGATCAGACCCGCCGGCGTATCCAATTTCAAGCGCATGATGCGGTCGCGAACCGGAATCATGCCGGTTTCGAGCAGCGCGGTTACGACGCAAATCGTGTTCGTGCCGGACATTGGCGGATATTCGACCTGCTCCATGATGATGAAGCCGGCGTCCGCATCGGGATGGGTGGGCGGGAGAATTAAATTGCAATTGGAGGCAGGGTAGCCGCGCGGTTCGCGGAGCATCAGCTTGCGAAGGCTGTCGGCGTGCGTCTCGAAGTAAACTTTTTTCTCGAACATCGTTTTGCCCGGCACATCGGGAACTCCGCCTATGATGACGCGTCCCGGCTCGCCACAAGCGTGAGCGTCGATTGCGGAAATCATGCGCGCGAACTGCACGGGTGCCTCCAGAGGTGCGAGGAAGTGAAAGAGACCAAACGTCTTGTATATAGTATATTCAACGGGTTATATTTCAATGTTTCAGAGATTGTGGCGAAGTGTGTTTCCACTTATTCCGCTTCAGGGTGAACAAAGAGTTTATGCGAGAACAAGTTAGTCGCATTCGGGTAATCGATTCTCACACAGGCGGCGAGCCAACGCGAATCGTTGTTGCAGGCGGTCCAGCGCTGGGCGGCGGGCCATTGTCTGGCCGACTGGCACGATTTCGAGAGGAATTCGACTGGTTCCGGTCGGCGGTAGTGAACGAACCTCGCGGATCGGATGCGGTTGTTGGCGCCCTGCTATGCGAACCGGAGGATCCGTCGTGCACAGCGGGCGTGATTTTTTTTAACAATGTTGGCTACCTCGGGATGTGCGGTCACGGGACGATTGGATTGCTCGTAACTTTGAAACATCTCGGGCGGCTTAAGGCTGGCGAGCATCTGATCGAAACTCCTGTGGGAAAGGTGACGGCGGAGCTGCACGAAACGGGCGAAGTGTCCGTCGACAATGTTGTGAGTTATCGTACAGGCGCGGGGATTGGAGTCGACGTGCCCGGGCACGGTTTGGTCACCGGCGACGTAGCGTGGGGCGGAAACTGGTTTTTTCTGGTGAACGAGCACGGGATGGAAATTTCCTTTGCGAACGTCGAAAGACTGACTGAATTCACGTGGCAGATTCGTCAAGCGATTACACGCGCAGGCATCAGAGGCAAGAACGGTGGGGAAATCGATCACATCGAGTTGTTTGGTCCTTCAAAAATTCCTGGTGTGAATAGCAAGAATTTTGTGCTGTGTCCGGGGAAGAGCTACGACCGTTCACCGTGCGGAACAGGCACGTGCGCGAAGATGGCGTGTCTATACGCGGACGGCAAGTTGAAGGAAGGCGCGATCTGGCGGCAAGAAAGCATTGTGGGGAGCGTGTTCGAAGGCAGCATCAAGGTTCGGGACGGAGCGCCAGATGGCCATGTGTACCCCAGCATAAAAGGATCGGCGTACATTGATGCCGAGGGCGACCTGATACTGGACGAGCACGATCCGTTTCGTTTCGGAATTACGAGATGAGGGCGAGAGCCTATGACGTAGTCATTATCGGCGCAGGAATCGTTGGCGCTGCGTGTGCTTGGGCTTGCGCGAACGAGGGATTGCGCGTCGCGGTGGTCGAAGCGGACATCATTGGAGGAGGCGCGACCGGGGCGGGAATGGGCCACCTGGTTGTCATGGACGACTCCGAAGCGCAGTTCGCCCTGACTCGATACTCGCGTTCGTTATGGCAGCAGCTTGCGAGGGAATTGCCGGGCGATGTGGAGTACGAATCGTGCGGAACGATTTGGGTGGCCGCGGACGAAGAGGAGATGAAAGCAGTTAGGGAAAAGAAAGAATTTTACGAGGCGCGCGGTGTACCGGTGGAAGTGCTGGATACGAAGGCACTGCAAATGGCGGAACCGAACCTGCGCGAAGGGTTGGTCGGCGGATTGCTAGTGCCCGGCGACGCGGTGATTTATGCGCCGTGCGCGGCGCGGTTTTTCGTCGAACGAGCGCAGTCACGCGGCGCCGAATTGTATCTTCCGCGCGTTGTCACGCAGATTAACGCCGAAGGCGTGCGGTTAAATGACGGCACCGTCATTGCCGCTCAACGAGTGGTGAATGCAGCGGGAACGTGGTCGCCGATGCTTACGCCCGGGATTGAAGTGAAAAAACGCAAAGGGCACCTCGTGATTACCGAACGATATGCAGGGTTCGTGAAGCATCAACTGGTGGAGCTGGGATATTTGAAGAGCGCGCATTCGATGACGACGGAGTCGGTTGCGTTCAATGTGCAGCCGCGACGCACGGGTCAGATGTTGATTGGGTCTTCACGGCAATTCGATGTGGAGGGCAAAGAAGTCGATGTGAGTATTTTGAGGCGCATGCTGGAGCGAGCAGCGGAGTTTTTGCCGGGAGTGAATCGATTGTCCGCGATTCGGAGTTGGACGGGCTTTCGCGCGGCGACACCCGATAAATTGCCGCTGATTGGCCCCTGGGTCGGGCGCGAGAATTTATTTCTTGCGACGGGACACGAAGGCCTGGGTATTACGACATCGCTGGGAACGGCAAAGCTGCTTGTAGACCAACTGTTGCGGCGCGCTTCCGAAATCCCGATTGGGCCGTATTTGCCGTCGCGCGTTCCCGAGGGTGTACATGCCTAAGGAGGTTTCGGTGACGGTGAATGGCGCGCAAGTTGGCGTGACGGAAGACATGACCGCGCTGGCGGCGATTCTTTTGAGCGGCACGACAACTTTGCGGCGTTCCGTGAGCGGCGAGCCACGCGGAGCGCTGTGCGGAATGGGCGTGTGCTTCGAATGCCGAGTGACGATCAACGGAGAACGCCATTGCCGGTCATGCCAGATAAGATGCGCGCAAGCAATGGACATTCGAACGGATGAATAATTCGCGGCGCAGTTTCGATGTGCTGGTGGTGGGCGCGGGACCCGCGGGAATCGCGGCGGCGTGCTGCGCGGCAGAAGCCGGCGTGCGCGTGGGGATCGTCGACAATAATTTGCGCCCCGGCGGCCAGATCTGGCGAGGCGAAACACAAGATTCGCATTTGGCGGAAGCCGCGAGCTGGCTTCGGAAGCTTGCCAGTTCGCGCGCGGAGATTTTGGCTCCGATGGAGGTATTCGCGCAGCCGGAAGCCGGCAGACTCGCCGCGACATCTTCGGACGGTGTATGCGAGTTGAGTTACAAGAAATTGATTCTGTGCACAGGTGCGCGGGAGCGTTTCCTGCCGTTTCCGGGATGGACGTTGCCGAACGTGATGGGAGCGGGGGGCTTACAGGCGGCGGTGAAGTCAGGAGTGGACATCGCGGGCAAGAAAGTGGTGATCGCCGGAAGCGGGCCGCTGCTTCTGGCTGTCGCTGCGCATTTGAGGGTGCACGGAGCCGACGTACGCACGATTGCGGAACAAGCGCCGTGGTCGCGCCTAATTCGATTTGGCATGGCGCTGGCGTCTCGCGGGCGGAAGATCTCTCAGGCCTTTCAGCTCAAAAAGCAGCTTTCGCGAATTGCATTTCGCGCGGGGTGTTGGGTGGCTGGCGCGGAAGGGAATGGCAAGGTCGAAAGCGTGACTCTGCGAACTGAGCGTAAAACGTGGAAAGAATCTTGCGACTATCTCGCGTGCGGGTTTCATCTGGTGCCGAATACGGAGTTGGCATCGCTCCTTGGTTGCGAGCTGCGTGCAGGATTTGTAAGGACCGATAATTTTCAGGAAAGTTCGGTCTCTGGAATTTACTGTGCGGGCGAACCGACGGGAATTGGCGGGCTGGAGTTGTCGATTGCGGAGGGACAAATCGCAGGGTTCGCGGCGGCGGGTCAGCGCGAAAGAGCGCAGGAATATTTCGGCGAGCGCAAGAGCCAACGCCGCTTTTCGATGGCGCTGGAGCGCGCTTTCATGCTGCGAGATGAGTTGAGACCTCTGCCGAGTGCAGAGACAATCGTTTGCCGCTGCGAAGACGTGACTCTTGGCCGGTTGCGGGCGCAGTCGTCCTGGCGCGCAGCGAAATTGCAAACGCGCTGCGGGATGGGACCGTGCCAGGGCCGGATTTGCGGACCTGCAGTGGAATTTTTGTTTGGATGGAAAGCGGAGTCCGCACGTCCACCGATTTTTCCGGTGGCGGTAGAGAGTCTTGCAGTGACCGGATGCGCTGAATGAATTTGCCAACACATAAGGAGCACCAATGAACTGGACAGGGGTGATGCCGGCAATTACGACGTGCTTTGACCGTGACTACAAGATTGATCACGATTTCGTTGCGAATCATTGCCGTTGGTTGGTGGAACACGGATGCACGGGAATCGTGCCACTGGGTTCGCTGGGAGAAGGCGCGGCACTCGAATATGCGGAGAAAGTCGCAGTGATCGAAACTTGCGTGCAGTCCGTAGGCAAGAAAGTGCCCGTCGTAGCGGCGATATCGTCGCTGCGGACCACGGAAGCGGTGGAATTGGCGAAGGCGGCAGCGGACAAGGGATGCGCTGGCGTGATGATTTTACCGCCGTACGTCTATCGCGGCGACTGGCGAGAAATGAAATCGCACGTGGTGGCGGTGATGCGCGCGACGAAACTTCCGTGCATGCTTTACAACAATCCAGTGTCGTACGGAACGGATTTTTTGCCGGAGCAAATTGCCGAACTGGCGAATGAGCACAAGAATCTGGAGTCCGTAAAGGAATCAAGCACCGACGTGCGGCGCGTGACGGCGATTCGCGCACTGCTTGGAGACCGGCTGGCGGTGTTCATGGGCGTCGATGACGCGATTGTCGAAGGCGTGCAAGCGGGAGCGGTAGGGTGGATCGCGGGTCTCGTCAATGCGCTGCCGGAAGAGTCCGTGGATTTATTTCGCTTTGCGGCTGAAGGTAAAATCGACGAAGCGTCGGCAATTTATAAATGGTTTCTGCCGCTTTTGCGGATGGACACGGTTCCGAAGTTCGTCCAGTTGATCAAACTGGTGCAGCAGGAAGCGGGAATGGGAAACGCGCGAGTGCGTGCGCCGAGGATGGAGTTGGAGGGCAAGGAATTGGATGAGGCGAGAATGATTATCCGAGCGGCCCTGAAGACGCGGCCCGGACGGAATGCGGAGCGGGAAACGACTCGTGCCTAGATATGGCATTGCGGAAAAAGGAGCTTTGCAATGGGATTAGCTGGCAGATCGATCCTCGGGAATGAATTAGGCAAGACGGGCGGCAAGATTTTCCACGCGATAAATCCCGCGACGGGACAGGAGCTTGAGCCGAATTATTATTCCGCCGATGCGAAAGAGGTGGACTCCGCCGCGCGAATGGCGGCGAGTGCGTTTCCTGAGTACAGCGGCGCGTCCGGAAAGACGAAAGGCGCGCTGCTAAGAAAGATTGCGGAGCAGATCGAGGGCCTGGGCGATGATTTGGTCACGCGAGCCGTGCAGGAAACGGCTCTGCCGCCTGCGAGGATTAAGAATGAAACCGCGCGAACCTGTTTTCAGCTCCGGCTTTTCGCGGAAGTCGTGGAAGAAGGGTCATGGGTCAACGCGCGAATTGATCGCGGCGATCTCGGGCGCAAACCCGCACCCAAGCCGGATATACGTTCGCTGTGGAGAGCGCTTGGACCGGTAGCGGTTTTCTGCGCGAGCAATTTTCCGATTGCGTTTTCGGTTGCGGGAGGTGATACAGCGTCGGCGCTCGCCGCTGGGAATCCCGTGGTGGTGCGGGCGCACGCAGCGCATCCGGGCACGGCGGAAATGGTCGGGCAGGCAATTCAACGCGCGGTGAAGGAGTCGGGCTTGCCTGAAGGGGTTTTTTCACTGCTGTTCGATGCGGGAACAGAAGTGGGTTTGGCGCTCGTCAATCACTCTGCCATCAAGGCGGTTGGATTCACGGGATCAAGAAACGGAGGACGCGCGCTGATGGACGCGGCGGCGGCGCGTCCGGAGCCTATTCCGGTGTTTGCCGAAATGAGCAGCACAAATCCCGTTTTCATTCTGCCCGACGCGATGAAGGAAAGAGGCGCTGAAATCGCGAAGGGCGTGCACGCTTCCGTGACGCTGGGGGCTGGGCAATTCTGCACGAAGCCCGGAGTTGTCGTGGTGGGGAATGACGCATCCGCGCGAGAATTTGCCACG
>DASRQP010000043.1:0-4357 GCA_035696585.1 Candidatus Acidiferrales bacterium
CCCGGCGCCTTCGCCAACATCCGCAGCGCATATCTCACATCCTGCATTAGCGTCCCCATTCCGCCTCCTGTAGCTCACGTCCCGTCCCCACGCAAGTTGTCGGGACTGACGTTAGGCTTCTCGCGCATTCCCAATGCTGGCCCTGAAGGCCGCCGGCTTCGCCCTTCGCCTTTTGTCCTTCCCTTTCACTGACCACTGCATTCAGACGCTCGTCGTGTCCAGACGCTAACCGAACGCGCTGTCATCCCGAACCCGGTCGCCTGCTTCTGGCGAACGGGGGTCAGGGACCTGCTTCTGTTTTTCGTCTTTACGGGTGCCCCATCCTGCCTGCCCTGACGCAGGAAGGGAGCGCCGTTCGCGAAGGGTGGGGTCTTTCCTCACACGATGCCACTCACATCATCCCGAGCCGCGATGCCTGCCCGCCGCAGGCCGGGGATCTGCTTCTGCCCTTCACTGGCCACTGGCCCCTGACCACTCCTCACTGCCTTAGACGTTTTCGTCTTTCAACTTTCGACTATCAAGTGTGACTATCAACTCCTCTTCACTGCCCCTTTCCGCCTCCCGACACCAACGGCGGCGCATACTTCCCCAAATCCACTTTCTGCCATTCCCCGCGAACGATTCCTTCGCGAATCTGCGGCGCGGTTTTCCCACGACGGCCCTGCTCATAAGCGTAAAAGAGTTCCTTCTTGCACGTTTCGCATTCGGCGCCGTGCTTGTCTCGGTAGCAGCTGAGCAGACTCGTGTGACCGACGGCCTGATCGCAATGGCAGTAGCACGGCAATTGATAAAGCACCGGCTTCATTTTCGCGGCATACGCATACGCTTTCTTCGTAAGCGGGTCCGTGAAACTTTCTGCGGCCAAGACCGGCGGCAGCGCGCCCTTCGGCGCCGTCGAGTGATACGCCGGAACCTGTTGCACGGTTGATTGCCTCGCGGACTTCGCCTTGGCAATCGCGAAAGCATTCCGATACGCGCGAGCGAGCGGAAGCGTCGCCATCGAAAACGCCACGAAGATAGTCACGCCAAAGAGCAACGCCGTTTTCTTCATTTTTTCCTCCATGCAATCCCCCTTTGCAAATACGCACGCCACGGGTGAGATTTTGCCACAACGTCAGTTGACATCACTCCGCACCCGTCTGTGTAGCTCACGTCCCGTTGCGGCGGTTTCTGCCGCGACTGACGTGAGGCAATTCCCCTGTCGTGCCGCGCGAAAAACCTCAAGACACTCGGCACGGTCGTGCGAACCGAACCTGAGCTATACAGATACTACTCGTACCTCAGCGCCACCATGGGATCCGTGCGCATCGCGCGCCTCGCAGGAATGTAACACGCCGCCAGCGCCACAATCGTCAGGACAATGGCGACGCTGGCAAACGTCACCGGATCGGTCGCGCTCACGCCGTACAGAATTGTTGTCATCAAACGCGTCAATCCCGCCGCGGCCGCCAGTCCAATCGCAACTCCCATCACTGCCAGCCGCGCCCCTTGCCCCAGCACAATTTTCAAAATATCGCTTCGTTGCGCGCCCAGAGCGATGCGTATTCCAATTTCGTGTGTGCGCTGTCCGGCAATGTAGGAAATCACGCCGTATATCCCAATGCTCGAAAGCACCAGCGCCAGCACGGCAAACACCGCGAGCAAAATCATGGCGAACCGCCGCGCCGAGAGCGAGCGCGAAATAATCTCATCCGCCGTTTCAACTCCGTAGATTACCGCCTCGCCGTTCCATCCGCGGATCGCCTGCCGAATCGCGTCCAAAGAGCCGGCTGGCGCGCCCTGTGTATGCACCACGACCGAGCTTGCATGAGTACTGTCAATCACGGCATCGGGAAGCTGCAATTCCGCCGTGTAAAACTGCGCTTGCACCGGCGGAGCCGAGCCTTCGTCCAGTCCGAACTGTTTCACGTGGCCTACCACGCCAACAATTTGCAACTGGCTGTACACAATCCCGAAATTGATGCGCCTGCCGATGGGATCCTGCCCTGGGAAAAACATCTTCGCGAAATCCTCGTCAATCACGCACACACCTGGCAAATTCTCATTGTCCTGCGTATTGATGAAACGCCCGCGCAGCAGCGGAGTCTTCATCACTTTCAGATAGTCCGGACTCACGATGTACCACAACGCGGAAGGCATGGCGTTCTGAGTCGCCGGCTTGGGCTGGCCATCCAGCCAAAACGGCAGTTCGGAATCCCCGGTCAGCGGGAATGCTCCATCCATCATGGAGACGGACGTCACTCCCGGAACGCCTGCAATTTTCTCAGTGAACTGCCGCAGCGTTGCGCGGATTGCGGCGGGGCCGGCTTTGCTGACGGAGGGCGGAAAGCCAACATCGAAAGTGAGCACGTTCTGCGGATTGAATCCCGGATCCACGCTCCAAAGATGCGCCAGCGTTCGAATCGTAAGCCCCGCGCCTATCAGCAGAACCACAGCAAGCGCCATTTCGATCACGACGAAGACACCTTGCGTGCGATAACGCGCGCCGCTTCCACCGCGTCCGCCTTCTTTGAGCGTTTCGTGCAAATCAGGCTGCGAAGTTTTGAGCGCTGGCAGAAGTCCAAAGAGCAATCCTGCGACGAGCGAGACAATCAGTGTGAAAAACAGCACCCGCGGATCGATACGCACGTCGTTCGCGCGCGGCAGCGTGCTGGGCAGAATGGTGAGCGCGGCGCTCGTTCCCCACGAAGCCAGGAGCAAACCTAACGCGCCACCCGCGACGGCGAGCAGGATGCTTTCAGTCAACAATTGACGGACGACGCGGCCCTGGCTCGCGCCCAGCGCGGCGCGAATGGCAAATTCGCGCGCGCGTCCCGTCGAACGCGCCAGCAGCAAATTGGCGATGTTGACGCAGGCAATCAATAGAACAAATCCCACCGCGGCGAGTAAAACCAAAAGAAACGGCCGAATATTTCGCACCATCACTTCTTTCAGCGGAATCACCACGATTCCCACATCCTTGTCCGCGTCCGGATACGCGACGGCGAGATTCCGCGCCACGTCGTCCATGTCCGCTCGCGTCTGAGCCAGCGTCACTCCTGGTTTCATTCGCCCAACAGCGCGAATACCCGGCTCGATGCGGCGGTCGCGCATCCACGGGAGCTTCGACGCGCCAATGGGCACATAAACATCGCTCAAGCGAAAATTGATGGAGCCGCAGCAGAAGTAGAAATTCTGTGGAACTACGCCCGCGATGGTGTAGTCGGTGCCATTGAGATTTAGAGTCTTGCCGATGACGTCGGGAGAAGATCCAAATTTCGTTTTCCAGAATCCTCCACTGAGCAGCACCGTTGGAGTGGCGTCGAAGGTATCTTCTTCCGGCGAAAAGTTGCGGCCAAGCACGGGATTCACTCCGAGCAATGGAAAGAAAGTGGCGGAAACCTCCATGGCGGAGACGCGCTGCGCGTCGCCCTGGCCCGTCAAATTGAAATTCGTCTGCCGGTACGCCGCGAGAGATGCGAAAGTATGGTTCTGCCGCACCCAGTCCTGAAAATTCGGATACGAGATAGAGCTTTCCGGAAAGTCGGACGTTTTGCTCGCGACGGTCATCACCTGCTCGGGATGCGGATACGGCAGCGGATTCAGCAGCACGCCGTTCACGACGCTGAAAATCGCCGTGTTCGCTCCAATTCCGAGCGCCAGCGTCAATATCGCAATCGCCGCAAATCCCGGCGCCTTCGCCAACATCCGCAGCGCATATCTAATATCCTGCATCAGCGTGTTCACGTTTCACCTCGCCGGTTTTTCCACCACGCGCCCTTCGCTCCAGTTCACGTGGCACAGGCTTCAGCCTGTGCGCCTTTGCCTTGCGTTTTGTGGAGTACGGCGCCTCGACGCCGCTTTGACTCTCGCTTTTGGTTTTTCGTTTTTGTCTTGTCTTTCGCTGACCGCTGGCCCCTGATCACTCCTCACTGCCTTCAAACGCTTTTACGGGTGCCCCATCCTGAGCGAACTCTGCGAAGGGTGGGGTTTTTCCTCGCCCCATGTCACTCACCTCATCCTGCGCCCGCCGCTCAACGAATAATCCATCGCTCCGTCTCAGCCTTTACTCGTTGCTCGCCACTCATCGTTGATTCACTGCTCCTACCAGTTTTTCGTCTTTCGCTCTCAACTTTCAACGTCAACTATCAACTATTCATATCTCAGCGCCACAATCGGGTCCGTACGCATCGCGCGTCTCGCCGGAATGTAACAAGCGCCAATGGCAACAACCGTCAGCAATATCGCCACCCCTGCAAACGTCAACGGATCTGCGGCATTCACGCCAAAGAGCAGGCTCCGCATCAGTTGCGTCAACGCCAATCCCGCAACGATTCCCACTCCAACTCCAATCACCGCCAGCTGTGCTCCCTGCCCC
>DASRQP010000044.1:0-4784 GCA_035696585.1 Candidatus Acidiferrales bacterium
AGGTGAAGAAATTCTCCATGGAGGCCATCGTTGAATTGTCGCGCTACGGGTGGCCCGGAAATGTTCGCGAATTGCGTAACGTGGTCGAACGTGTGCTGCTGCTGGCGACGGGAAGCGAAGTGGATGCCGCGACGACGCGCATGGCGCTGCCGCACGCCGAGTCTGTGAGCAGGATTGGCGAATCAGACGCGGCATCTCCCGGAGCGATGCCGGAAGCGGCGACCGGTGCAATGGCCGAGCGCGTCGAAGCCTTCGAGCGCGAAACAATTCTCGGCGAGCTCAAGCGCCATCACAATCACATGACCAACACCGCGAAAGCCCTCGGCCTCGAACGCAGCCACCTCTACAAAAAATGCCAGCACCTCGGCATCGATCTCCGCTCCATTCGCAAAGAAGAAGGCGACGAGTAGTTCCGCGCATCACCTAAACAGGTCGCCAAAAAACTCCACTCCTTGTCATTCCGCCGGCCCTGAGCCTTAGCGAAGGGAAGAGTCATGCGACGAGCTTGCCGCCGCAGGCAGGGGATCTGCATCTTTATTTGGCCCACGACCTTCCGGCTCGCGAAAGATTTTCGCCAGAATAAAGTGGGTCGGCAGATAAATCACAGCCACCAGGCCGATCCACATCAGGGCGATATGAACCGGCCCCGGTCCCCACGCGCGATGCAAAATCGGGTCACGGAATGCATAGTTGATGTTAATCGCCGGATCCGTCGAGCGCGCCACCACGAATGCGTCCGCCGCAATCGCGGTCTGCAACAACCAGCCTCGACGGTCATAGCCAACGCGCGCCAGCGACCACAGCAGCAGAATCGGCCACACGATATGAAATAGCGACAGCAGCCGCACCCACAGCGGGTAATGCGCGTCCCACATGTACTCGGTGCCGCCAATCAGATTATGTCCGCTGAAAAATCGCCACGCCGCGTCGAGGTCCCACACCAGATCGACGACAATCGACGAAACCGCCTGGCTCGAAAGCAGCAGGGAATTGCCCCACCAAAGGCCCGCGCACGTAAGAATCACGGCGATGTCGCAAAGATGAACGAAATTCTGCGCGCCCCAGTACCGCCAATAGGTTGGAATCCAGACAGCGAGCCAAATCACTCCGGCCCATCGCAGCCAGTTGGGGAATTTTGGATTCGTCACGGGCGCGCGCTGCCACATCGCGCCGTATCGTATCAGAGTTGAACTACATCGGCGCGGCGCGACGAAAAGTCACGCATGTGCGGCGCGTTAAGTGAGAAAATGCGCGAGTGAATCCGTGGGCGACAGCGGGTGCGGCAGTGTTTGGCGGCGCGGCAGTAGGCGCGTGGGGCGCTGTGTATCCGCGCTCGCAGCTGTTCGGACGCACGGTGTGCACTACGGGCAACCCGTCAACCGTGGCGCTCACGTTCGACGACGGCCCCAATCCCGCAGCAACTCCCGCGCTCCTCGATTTGCTCGACAAGTATGATGCATGCGCCACTTTTTTCCTGATTGGTCGTCATGTTCGCGCTTTTCCAGCCCTGGCGCGGGAGATTGTCGCGCGCGGACACGCCATCGGCAATCACACGGAGACGCATCCGAGCCTGATTTTTCTTTCTCGCGTTAAGCTGCGCGAAGAGTTGAATCGTTGCCGTGAAGCGATTCTTTCTGCCGTTGGCGGCGGCGAACTGCGCTGGATGCGCCCGCCGTTTGGTTTTCGCGGCCCGCAACTTGACGCGGTAGTGCGCGAGCTGGGCTACTCAGGAGTTGCGATGTGGTCGAAATGGGCCTGGGACTGGAAGCCGCAGCCTGCAGAGCCGGTGATTCATCGCTTGCGGCGCGTCATCGGTGGGGATATTGTGCTTTTGCACGACGGCGACCATCGTTTGCTCGAAGGCGACCGCCGCCACACCGTTGCGGCGCTTGCGCATTGGCTGCCGCGATGGAAAGATGCGGGGATGCGTTTTGTGACTCTCGATGCCATCGGCAACACAGCGCCGATGAATTTGCCGCCCGCGGCGCGCGGGAAAACCTAGTCGGAAAGCGGAGCCAATGGACGACAGAAGATTTTACGACGAGAAGGACGAAACGAAACAGATTCCGCTGACGTGTCCGCATTGCCGCCAGGAAAATACGTATCCCATCCGGTGGAAGGTGCGCACAAAAAAGGCGGAGCTGCCGCGTGGCTCAAACGAAGAAGATCGCGCCCATTTCGCAAAGGCGCGCTCGTACATGGTTCGTGTCGACGACATGGCTGGGTGCCGCAACATTCGCTGCCGCAAACGTTTCGATTTGACGGGGCAAACGGTCATTCTAATTTAACGGCCGTTGCGCGCCGCCTAAATCTCCGGATACAAATCGAAGAACGCATCAAGCGATTGCTTCAGCGTTTTCTCGATTTCTTCTCTGCTGCCTTCGATCAAATGCATCGTGATGCGCCCGCTGCGCCCGTTTTTGAGTTGCACGGTTGCTTCGCCGACCGAGTCGAGCTCCGTCGCCGGAAAAAGCCTCATGCCGTACACCAACGCCAAATCCGCCATCCGACCCTCCTTGTATCGCGTTCACTGACAGCGTAAGCGCCACCGCCGAGCGAGTCAAACGCCGGACTTCGTCGAACGGCCCCCCGCCTGAATTTGACAACACATGTCAGGAAAATCCGCGGTCAATTCTGTGCTCGCCTCGTCTTCATCTGAATTAAGTTGTGCACGTGCCGCTGATAGCTGATTTTTCAAGCCAGCGTTCGTGGTCATTGCCGTGCTTAGTCCACCATATCTGTTCTGACTCTAGCTCGCGAAAGGACAACCCATGAAACGAATCGCCGCAGTTCTCGCCCTCGCCGCTTTCTTTGTCGTGGCTGCAAACGCACAGCAGGCGGATGCACCGCCCGCGACGTCCTCGGTGCGTCAGCCAGCGCAGCCGGTTCCGCGGGACGCCAATACGAAACGCCCCCCAAACATCGACATTCAAGTCGGCGCGCGTGGCAAGTGGGTCGAAGTGCAGGTGTCGCGGTTGAAAGCGAACGGTCACACTCGGGTGAAGGTACAACTCAAGGATCACCAGTCCGTTGACGGCGTGCTGATACAAATCGAAAAGGAAAGTTTTCTGCTTAAGGATAGAAAAACAGGAAAGGAGAAAGAGATCGCGTATGCGGACGTCGCGAAACTCGAAGCGCCAGCCCATTCGCTTGCCTTCAAAATCCTGAGAGGCATTGGAATCACCGTCGCCGTGATCGTGCTCTCACCGATCATTATTCCCGTCTGTTTACTAGCTATGGTTTCAGGTATGGATTGAGTGCGACTCCGAAACTGTGGCAATTGACACAAGCGCGTCATCGGGGGCATCCTGAGTGTAAAGCAGAGCATCGGATAGTGAGAATTTCCGGTGGAGGTGGCCCCGATGAAGCTCCGTTTCGTGGATACTGCTGCGTTGCTCATTCTTGCGCTTGCGATCGCTCCCGTCCTGCGTGCGCAATCCGCGAATCCCCCGGCGACGGCTGCGCAATCTGCTACGCCCGCGAACGCGCCAGCTCAAGCGCATCCGGCGGCCCCTGCGAACGCATCGCCCGCTCAACCTTCATCCGCGGCGGCATCTCCCGCATCGGTTCCGCCTGTGCCAAAATATTTTGAAGTGCCCTCCGGGACGCGTCTGCCCCTTGTACTTCACAACGCCATATCCACGCGCAGCGCGCAGCCCGGCGATCCCGTGTATCTCGAAACTCTTTTCCCCATCGTGATTGATAGCCGCATCCTGATTCCCGCGGGTTCGTACGTCAGCGGCGAAGTCACCGAAGCCAAGCGCCCGGGACGCGTTCACGGGCGCGGCGAAATCAAGATCAAACTCGACAATTTGATTCTTCCCAATGGCTATCAAGCCAGCTTCAATGCTTCGCCGACCGATGCCGGCACTGGCGGAAACGAGTCAGTCGGCAAGGAAGGCACGATCAAAGGCGATTCGAACAAGGCCGGAGACGCAGGCACTGTCCTGGAAACAACCGCTGCGGGCGCGGGCCTCGGCGGGATTGTGGGCCAGAGCGCCAGAGGCGCCGGAATTGGTGCGGGAGCCGGGGCGGCAGCGGGTCTTCTTGCCGTGCTTCTTACGCGCGGACCCGAAGCGGAGCTGCCGCGCGGCACCACTTTGGATGTTGTCATGAACCGCCCGCTTTACTTGCTTTCGAGCAAAGCGAACTTCACGAGCCCCGGGCAATCATCGACGCTCGCTGGTCCGCCCAATCGCGAACCGCAGCGCCGCGCCGGCATCGTCCCTTACTAAATTACGCGTGCCTTTGTAGCTCATGTCCCACCAGCGTATTTGGCTGGCTGACATGAGGCATTGCGCCATCCCCATTGGCATTTGCCGTTTGGCGGGGCGGGAATTCGTGCCGCCATTCGGGCGTCGTTTGTAGGGGGCTTCAGCCCCTGAGGCGGGTTGTGGCGCCCAAGGTCATGGATTCACCGAATTTCGGAAACGCAGCACGGTTCCTCGCGAGTGTTGTAATTTTCCTTTGCTGTTAACTCTTTGAGCAACCAAACTGACAGGTGTGTCTAGTTTAAGCCCTTTTTAAAAATGCCCCTTTTTCGGCCCCTCACCCGCCCTAAACGCGTTGCGTGTCGCACCGAATCGCAGCGGGCTGAATGGCTCGAACCACGCCGAAGGTTGCCCCGTTTCAGTCCACTCGGCCAGATACTTCGCCGTCACGGGCGCGAGAAGCATCCCGTTGCGATAGTGTCCCGTTGCGATGAACAGTCCTTCGACGTTCGTTTGTCCAATAATCGGCAAATGATCTGGCGAATCGGGTCGCACGCCGGCCCACGTCTCCAG
>DASRQP010000045.1:0-6388 GCA_035696585.1 Candidatus Acidiferrales bacterium
AAATTGTGTTGACGCCGTCGACGCCGGTCTGCACGCCATTTACCGGATCGGGCGAGCAGGCGTTTTGCGAGGCTGTGCGGCCGAGCGGACCGAGCGCGTTGGGAAACGAGCTTGCGTTGACGAGCGTGCCGGACACGCCTGCCCAAATGGCGTAGGCCTGCTGAATCGTGGCCTCGATTTCATTGAGCTGCGCCGGAGTGCCTTGCGCAGCCGTAGTGACAATCGCGGCTGGATTGGTATTCGGCAGCGAGGTGCTCCACTGCCGCGCGAACGGGACCGCGCCGATGGCGATGTTCTGATGTTGCGGCTGCGGGCAGCCGCCCGCGGCGGGAACGGTGAAGTCGCGGACGTAAGCGTTCGCGAGCGGCGCGCCGGTGCATTGAAACAGGAAAGCGAAGATCGTTGCGAGCGCCCGGCTGCGGACGAAATGACATCGCGATTTGTGGTTCATGGCATTCTCCGCTGCGAACTCTCCGCGGCAATCACGCGCGCCTTCAATTTCGCGAGCGGCCAATCGCGAATGCCCGTTTCGCGAAATGTTCGCGACGAAGGGTCGAAGTTCGGCGTGATGGCGGTGTCCTGCGTCACGCGCATTTCGAATGTGCGCGGGTCGCGGTGAATGCGGAACGTGCCTTCGCTCCACGCCGTGATGGAAAGGACGCTCCCGAACGAACGCGAGGCCGCGGGTTCAAGAAACAAAACCGTTTCTTCGCCGAGGCGGAACCGCGGCGCTCCGGGAACGTAACTTGTAACCGGGCCGGCGCGCCCGCCAATCATCCACACTTGGATTTCCTCCGGCGAGTTTCCCTTCCAGTTCTCCAGCACGCGAAATGAAGTCACCGTCCAGATTTCGCCATCGCGCCACATCGCCTGGTTGCCCGTGCATTCCGCGTGCACAATTTCGGCGGCGGATGACGTGAGATGCGCGAGCGAAAGCGGCGCGACAGTGGTGGACTGGGCGAGCGGCGAAAGCAAAAGCGCAAACGCGATCACGAAAGAAATGGAAGTCAGATCGATTAACGCAGGTTTCATGTCATTTCACCTCGAGGACGCCGCTAGCGACGGCGACGTCGCTATTGGGCGTGGTAATGAAAAGCGAGCGGACGCCGGGCGCGGTCTGGCTCGACAGCGTGAGCGTCAGCTCGACAAGATTCGGAAACAGGCTGGCCATCGACGCGGTGCTGATGCCGATATCTCCGCCCGATTGCGGCGAACTGAAGACATAAGTGAACGTCGGATCGAGAAAAGTTCCCTGCACGCAGATGTTCACGGTGGCGCTGCCTGAACTGGGGCGCGTGACCACAAGCGGCGAGGCCTGAATCGTGCATGTCGAACCGTTCGGCGTCACCATGCCAACGAATTCGACGCTTACCGGAGAAGTTGTCGCGCCGGCGGTTGTTTCTTCGGGGACGAGAATGTCGTTGCCAAAGGAGGACGTTGATGTGCCGCTGAGCGCGATGGCGTTGGGAAAACTCGCGGCCGGAAGAATTACGAGCGTAACGGGATTGGAAAGCGCGGGCGGCGTTCCCGGATTTTGAATTTCGACCGAGAGCGAACCAGCGGCGACAACGTCTGAGGGTTGCAGAGTGATGGTGCAGCGATTCGGCGTGGGGCAATTCGTGGCGCGCGGAGAATTATTGACGAGGAGTTGCGACGAGCCGCTGCTGGTGGAGGCGACGAAGTTGAGTCCCTGAACGGCGAGCAAAAAACTATTCTGCGCGCCGGCGACGATGCTCGACGGGAGAATCGTTTCGATCACTGGCGCGGAAGTGAGCGCGACGGTGGCTGTCCCCGCGAGCGATGGGTTCGCGACACTGGTCGCAGTGATGGTGATCGCGTTGGGCGACGTCGCCACGGCGGGCGCGAGGTAGTTACCGGCATTATCGATGGAGCCGCAGGACGCGCCAGCGCAGCCTTGTCCCGGCACGGCCGTGGCGATGCTCCAAGCCACGCTTGCATTCGAGACGCCCGTGACGTTCGCGATGAATTGGAATGGCTGCGACGGCGCGAGAAACGCGTAAAACGGTGCGATGCTCACGCCTGGTTGCGCAGCGGGAGTAATGGTGACGCTAGCGTTTCCACTTTGGGCCGGTGTCGCCTGGCTCGTAGCAGTAAGCGTGACGGTGTTTGGCTGAGGCTGCGCTTGCGGCGCGAGATAGTCCACTGCGGTTTCGTTTCCAGATGGCGGGACGCAAGGATTGGAAGCGGGCGCGCAAATCTGGCCGAGGCTCAAATTTCCGTTAGGTACGTTGTTGACGCTCCACGTGACAGATGGATTCGACGCGCCGCTGACAATAGCCGTCAAGCGCGCGCGCTGATTCACCGCAACCGACGCCGACGCAGGCGCGACCGTCACGGACACAGGAACAACATTGATGATGGTTACCACCGCGGAAACAGATTGCGAACCATCGGCCGCGAGAATCGTCAGCGGATTGGCGGCGGGAATGTTGGCGGGCGCGGTGTACGTAGCCGTGTTTGCGCCTGTCGACGTGATGATTCCGACGGTGGAATTGCCGCCGGCGATGCTATTAACTTCCCAGGTGATTGCCGTGCCCGCGGCGATGCACAACGAGGCGGAAAAGATTTGCGAGGCGCCGACCGAAATGCTCGCCGAAGCTGGCGCGATCGCATTCGGCGCGGCGCAGGAAATTGTGACACTGGCGTTGGCGGATTTCGACGGATCGGCAACGCTCGTGGCAGTGACGGTTAAGCCGGGCGGCGTTGGCGCCATTGCAGGCGCGGAATACCTCGCCGAGTCTGCGCCCGTCGCAGTGATGGTGCCGAGATTTGAATTTCCGCCCGCGACTGTGTTGACGCTCCAACTGACTGCAACGCTCGACGTGCCCGCTCCAGTCACGGTCGCGCTGAAATTCGCGGACGCGCCGGGCGCGATGTCTGCAGAATTGGGTGCAATGCTGACTACAATGCCGCTCTGAAGTTGCACACTTGCCGAGCCGCTGGCCGACAGCGCCGTTTGACTTGTGGCTGTGACGGTGACGCTCGACGGCGATGGCAAAGATTGCGGCGCCGTGTACAGGCCCGAGGAAGAAACGGTCCCGGTGACGGAGTTTCCTCCCGCGACGCCGTTGACGCTCCAATTCACCGCGCTCGAATTGGCGCCCGTGACGGTCGCCGTGAATTGTTGCGTCTGGCCGAGCGGCACGGACGCAGTGGCGGGTTGCACAGTGACGGTTACATTCGGCGGCGGATTCGATGAGGAAGAGTTCGTCAGCCCGCAGCCCGGAATGATCGCAACTACTGCGGCGATTGCGACGCAACAGAACGCACATACGAAGCGACCGCCA
Organism: Candidatus Acidiferrales bacterium; assembly: GCA_035696585.1. Classification (GTDB taxonomy): domain Bacteria; phylum Acidobacteriota; class Terriglobia; order Acidiferrales; family UBA7541; genus DAHUXN01. The sequence continues at coordinate 3,309 of DASRQP010000045.1, forward strand.
CGCTTGGCCGCAGGTTCAGCTGCAGCCGGCCTTTGAGTGCGTCTCTCATCCCACCCGAAGTTTTTGTAAAAAGAAAAGAGCATATGCCTCTGACCCCGTTCGACGAATGGAGTCAACGCACGAGATGTTCCACAACGGAGCACGCGCAAAGAACATTGCCGCCAATCTCTCAACATGATGAATCTGAGGCACTTACTTGCGAGCTAGTCCACCTCCGCGCCTTCGAGATGGGAAAGCAAGCCGCTAAGAAACTTGCTCTACTGTTTCAAAGTGGAACTGCATCGCGGAAACCTTCCTGTTTTGAAATGCCTGGCATCGCCACACCGCTGCTTGCGCTGCGCCGCCTTTAGGTTCACATTGCACACATCTGCATCGAGCGTTCCGATGAAACTAGTGAACCAATTCGCGGCGGGCGGCGTCTGGCATAGTGGGAAGGCGATGGATGCGCTGGCGGCCAGTTGCACTGAGATCGTAGTGGGCGGCGACGCTTCGCTCGAGCGCGAATTCCAGGAGCGGCTGGCGGAATGCGCCACGCTCGCGTTTCGAGTGGCGTTCGCCATCTTGCGCGACCGCGCGGGAGCGGAAGACGTGGCGCAAGAGGCGTTGCTGCGGGCGTACAGAAATTTTCACCGGTTGCGCGACCGGACGCGTTTTCGCAGTTGGCTGGTGCGCATCGCGTGGCGTATGGCGATGGACCATCGCCGGGCTGGGAAGCGGCGAGAGAATCGCGAGCAAGATGTCGCGATGGATGATGCCCGCGGGCTCACGCACACGTCGCAGACGGCGGAAGAAATCGCGGCGTCGCGGGAATTTCAGGGACGGCTTGCCGAGGAGATGGAAATGTTGCCCGGGAAACTGAGGATTGTGATGGTGATGGCGGGAATCGAAGGCTACGATACGCGCGAAGTCGCGGCGCTGCTCGGGTTGCCGGAGGGTACGGTGAAGTCGCGGCTGCGATTGGCGCGTAAAAGGCTGGCGGAGAAACTGCGATGAGTTGCGAACGATATCAAAGCTGGATGACGGACGCGGCGGCGGATGAGTTGCAGGAAAACCGCCGCACGGAATTGGAAAATCACGTCCGCGAATGCTCCGCCTGCCGCCAGGAACTTCAGCGCGTACGAACGCTCATGGACGCAATCGACCTCGGAGTAACTGCGCAAGCGGCGGCCGAACCTTCTCCGAGATTGATGGAGCAGGTGCGCCAACGCATTCGTGACGAGGCTCCCGTCGCCCCGTGGTGGAATGCCCGCTGGGTTCCGGCGGTGGCGTGTACGGCCGTGCTGATCGTGGCGGCGTCGGTCTGGGCTTTGTGGCCGCGAAGTGGCGCCTGGCACGAGTTGACCGCAAGCTTAGCACCTCCTTCGCCGGCACAAGCAGTTCGCCCTGCGGCCGCGGCAACCACCGCGAAGCCAAAAATCACGGCACAAGGGCGCTGGTCAATGGTCGCGCTCGCGCGCCCCGCCCGCAGACTTAACGCTCGGCGAATGAAGCTGCACCTGTCAGCGCCCGAAATCCCCGAGGTCATCGTCCTGCCGGGGCAAATGGAAGCGGTGATGCAATTCGCGCAAGCGTTGAATAATGGTCAAATTGATGGCGCGAAATTGCTCGCGGATTTGAAAGCTGCCGATCAGCCGCTGAAAATCAAGCCGCTTGTAACGCCGGAACTCGCGGGCGATAAGTCGAACGGAGCCTCTGAAGGTGGTAGCAAGAATTTCGTTCGTTCGGAAGACTCTCGATAGTGCACTGATCCTAAAAGGAGCACACGATGAAGCTAACACTACGAATGGCTGGAATTTTGGCGTTGCTCTTAATGCCGGCAGTCAATCACGCTCAAGAGCAAGCCAAAGCGCCGAGCGACCAGTCGCTTTCTCAGGTTCGAATTGATCTCCTGCTAACCGAGTACGACGGACAAAAGAAAATAAGCAGCTTGCCATATACCATTTACGCTGTATCTTCCCAACAGCGAGGTCGCGCACAATCGGGCAGGTTGCGAATGGGCGTGCGCGTTCCGGGTCCACCGGATTCAAACGGTAGTTTCCAGTATGTGGATGTGGGGACGAACATTGACTGCAATCCATGGACGCTCAGTGACGGCACTTATGACGTGGATATATCGGTAAATCGGTCTTCGGTCTATGCCCCCAGCCAGGGCGACAATGAAGGTGAGCAAATTCCCGCCAACGGGCGAATGGTCATCCGGAACTTTAATACGGAGTTCGTTCTAAAACTGCACGATGGAGAGCCGGCCGACGGGACATCTGCAGCCGACCCTCTCAACGGCCACATACTAAAGATCAGCGTAACGCTGCACGTCATAAAATAGGCGGCGGAGAGTTACCAGGAATGACCAAAGGCGCTTCGAATCCGAAGCCCTTTTCTTTTTTCGGTGGAGGATTATTGCTGCTCGATGCAATTCTCAGCGCAGGACAGACTCCAACGCTTCCTTCAATTCCGGATGGCGAAACGCGTAGAGCTGCGACTGCAATTTCTGCGGCGCAACGCGCTGGCTTGAAAAAAGCAGCGCATCCGCCATTTCGCCCATCGCCAGACGCAGAGCCACGCGAGGCGCGGGGAAAAGCGCTGGCCGATGGAGCACTCCCGCGAGCACGCTGGTGAATTCAGCATTGGTGACGGGATTCGGCGAAACGGTATTCACCGCTCCGCGAATGGAATCGTTTTCGATTGCGTAACGAATCACGGAGACCACTTCGTCGAGCGTAATCCAGCTCATCCACTGGCGCCCGTTGCCGAGCCTCCCGCCCACGCCCAAGCGAAATGGAACGAGGATGCGCTTAAGCGTGCCACCATTCGTGGCAAGAATGATTCCAAAACGCAGCATCACCGTGCGAATGCCCAGGCGCTCGGCTTGGGTGGCTTCCGCTTCCCATTCGCGGCAGGTCTGCGCAAGAAAATCATTGCCAGGCGCGGCGGATTCTATGAGCGTTTCGTCGCCACGGTCGCCGTAATAACCGATGGCCGACGCTGCAACAAGCACGCGCGGCTTTTGTTTCAGTTGCGCAAGGCCCGCGACAAGATGGCGAGTCGCGTCGACGCGGCTGCGGCGCAGAATCTGCTTCCGC
>DASRQP010000046.1:0-3398 GCA_035696585.1 Candidatus Acidiferrales bacterium
CCTTCCTTGAGGAAGCGCGCGACCTCTTCATTCATGGCTTTTTCGATTTGGTTCAGATTGTGGCCTGGAGCTGCGGTCACCTGGATGACAAACTGGCCTGCGATTTCGCGGGCGTCGTTGTAAACGGTGACATCGCTGGCAATTTGATCGTCATAGACGAGCCGTTTGTAGAGGCGCGAAGTCTTGCCATCGCCGAGGCAAGAAGCGACAAGGTTGAGGTAATCGGAGTCCGCGGTGCCGAACGCAGGAATATTCCAGATTTTGTAAATGCGCGGCAGCGGGACTTTCTCCTGCGTGATTTCGCGATGTGTCCCGGTCATTTTGGCGACCCAAGCTTGCTGGTGTGTCACCGGCGGGCCAGGAGGAATGTCGCCAAAATACTTTTCGACCTTCTCCCTGGCGGTTTTTGCATCGATATCGCCCGCCAGAACGATCACCACGTTGGATGGTCCATAGTAAGTCGCGAACCACTCCTGCACGTCTTTGAACGAGGCGGCATCCAGGTCAGCCATGTCGCCGATGACGTCCCAAGAGTACGGGTGTCCGGCGGGGAAGGTATTTTCGGGGAAGTGCTCTTCCGTCATGTCATACGGCTGGTTTTCATCCTGGCGTTTCTCGTTCTGCACGACGCCGCGCTGGAGGTCGAGGGTTTTCTGGCTCAGGTCGAGGTAGGCCATGCGGTCGGCTTCCATCCACAGGGTGTAATCCAACGCGGATGTAGGAACGTTCTCGAAATAATTGGTGCGGTCGAAATTCGTGGTTCCGTTCAGGTCCGTTGCGCCGACGGATTCAAGGGCCTTGATGTAACTTCCCGGCGCGTGCTGGCTGCCGCCGAACATCAAATGTTCGAAGAGGTGGGCAAAGCCCGTCTTTCCCCGCTTTTCGTTCTTTGACCCCACGTGGTACCACAGATTCACGGCTACGATAGGGGCCTTATGATCCTCGTGGACGATCAGCGTCAGGCCGTTTTTGAGCACGAATTTCTGGTAGGGAATGTCCGGTTGTTGCGCGCGCGCTGGCTTCGTTGCCGCTCCGGCGAGAAAGAAAACAAGCATCAGTAACGGCCAACCGAATCGAGTCCTCATATCTTCTCCTGAGTTATTCTTGGCTTTTCGTCCACAGATGTGCCGCCTACTCTAGCTGCTTATCGCGCATCGTACTAGAAAAAAACAGAGGGAACCTAGTGCAGGTCATCAGGAACGGGCGCTGAGCGAAAGCACTCTTCGTTTCGTTATTTTCTCGACGGTCCATTGGGAGGAACAGCTACTGTAGCGCGGAGTATTTGGGGCGTAATTTGAAGATGCAAGCGCACGAAATGATCGTCATGCGAAATGTCCGCCGCTTTTAACAAGGCATCGAGCGTGGGCCACTGCGGGCCGATTTGCTGCCGCGTTTTCGGGTCGGCCATGGCCGCGCGTCCCATCCAAACCAAACCTTCGAACGCCGTGGACAATTGAAATGCGTCGAGCGTGGAATCGCATTCCGCGGTGGCCGCGACTTTCAAGTTTTGCCCCGCAGGCAAGCCCGCGAGCGTGATGTTGTGAACGCTTTGCAGCAAGTGCGCAAGTTGCGCGGAGTGCGTTTCGTCGACGCCGATATCCTTGGCCAAATCCGGCGTGCGCGCCACGGCGTAAATCGGAGCGCCGGCGACTCTCGCGATGCGTTGCGACATTTGAGAATCCAGTCGCTCGTGCGCCGCGTCCAGCATCGCCGAAATTCCGGGTCCATCAGCGAGAATAATTTCCGTTGACGACAGAAACACGAAGCGTACGATTCGCGTTGGGTTTGCTTCGGGCACTTCGTAAATTTTCCACTGACCATGCTCAACAATTCTGCCGCCGTTGCGCACGGCGTAACGCTCGATTTTTGCCTCGTTGAATTTCCCCTGCGCAATGGCCACGATCGTTGTGGGCGAGTCTTTTGGCCACAGTGCCAGCGCGACACGATCGAGATCGCGTGAATAATCAAAGCCAGTTGAACGCACGAATGTCGTGTATTCAGGGTCTTGCGCCGAGGTTGGCGCCAGACCGGAAAGCTCTCTTCCGATCGGCGCGGCGCGCAGCGCGGCAACATCCGCGAATACCACAGCAGAAGCGCCGGCGGGCAATTGATGAACGAGGTCAGTCGAATTCGCCGAGGTGGAGGCTCCGCCCCTCGAGTTCGCGGCGACGGAGCCTGGCTGGACTGCAAATTGAGCGTCTTCAGCCCGCAATTGCGATGCTTTTTCGTGCGCGCGATAAACGTAAGCGAGTACCGCGGCGGCGGCAATGCAAGCGGCGAGAATTATGATGACTGTGCGTTTCATGCGGCCGTGTGCGGCTACTTTTTCAGTATAAGTTTCGGCGGGAATGGTGTAAAGTTGATGCTTGGCGTATAATTTTAGAGCCATCTTGGCACGAGCCGTGCTGGCTGGTCGCACCCCCTTGCAATTTGATTGCCCGCGTGATAGGTTTGCAGGGTTTGGCGTGCTGGCGTAGCTCAGCTGGTAGAGCATCTGATTTGTAATCAGAGGGTCGGGGGTTCAATTCCCTCCGCCAGCTGAATTTTTGAGGATCGGGATTTTGGGTTTGGCTCTGGTGAATTCCTCGCATTGAAAAACGAACGGGCTGGTGTCTTTGGACACGAGCCCTTTCTGCGTTGCGAAGTTCCCCGGTCGGGACCAGCGTCTCAAGTCCCGGTGTTCTTGCGGGACGGGTGGGTGAGTGGCTAAAACCAGCAGACTGTAAATCTGCCGCTCCTTGCGGGCTACGGAGGTTCGAATCCTCCCCCGTCCACCATCGTATCGCGAGGGCGCCGAAGCACACTGAAGGCGGAACACAGTTCGATCTCGAAAAACTTGGGCGGAAGTTCGGAAGACATCGTTGGGAGTCGCAACAGTGCGCGACCAACGAACCGGTGGATGCCTGGGTAGCTCAGTTGGTAGAGCGCGTCCTTGGTAAGGACGAGGTCACCGGTTCAATCCCGGTCCCAGGCTCCAGAATTTGAGTGGCGGTCGGGCGGGGGTAACTGAGGCCTGCCTGCGCAGCAGGGGTAGAGCAGCAAGGCGCGATTCTTTGAAGTCTTTGGATGTTGAAGTCGGGCGGGGGTAACTCAGGGGTAGAGTCTCTGCCTTCCAAGCAGATGGTCGCGGGTTCGAATCCCGTCCCCCGCTCCAAAGTTTTGGAAGGCGTGAACGAAGAAATTCTGCGGAATTGAGAACGAGGTAGGAATCGATGGCGAAGGAAAAATTTGAGCGCAGCAAGCCGCACCTGAATATCGGGACGATTGGTCACATCGACCACGGCAAGACGACGTTGACGGCGGCGATCACGAAAGTGTTGTCGAAGAACAACCCGAAAGTGCAGTTCCGGGCGTTCGATTCGATCGACAACGCGCCGGAAGAGCGGGAGCGCGGAATC
>DASRQP010000047.1:0-8312 GCA_035696585.1 Candidatus Acidiferrales bacterium
GCTGCGCCAGCTTCAAAATCTTCTCAATCAATCCGCGCTCGAACTCGACCGCGCCGAAAATCGCATCTCATTTAATCGCGAGCAAACCGCGCAGATCGATTCGCGCGTCAACCAGCTCGCGGCGGAAATCGCGCAATCCGAAACCCAAGCGGCGCAAATCGAAACGCGCCTCGCCGGTCATCGCGACGGCGTCACTTCATTGCGCGCCGAGTCCGCGCAACTCGATTCGCACCTCCAGAGTTTCACGCGCCAAATCGAATCTGGCATTGCCGAGCAGGCCTCCATCGAGCAGCACATTGCCACTCTCCGCGACGCCGCATCGCGCAGCGGCGAGGATTCCGTGCGCGCGCAGGTCGAATCGCTGCAGGCCGAAGATCAGGCCGCGCGCATTGCCGTCGAGCAGGCGCAGCGCCAGGAGAACTCATCTCGCCTCGAAGCCGAGCGTGCAGCCCAAGCCGAAAAGGTTCAGGCAGCCGAAGCCCGCCATCGCGAAGCCGAGACAAACGCGCTCCAGCTCGCCGAACAAGTTCGCAGCGCTCAAGAATCCCTTGCGGCAACCCGCCGCGCGCATCAGGAAATCGCTCAACGCAACGAAAAACTGCGCGACGATCTTTCCGCCGAACGCGCTCGCCGCGGCTCGCTCGAACAAATTCTCAACGACCGCGCGTACACCGCCGAAGCTGTGCAAAAACTTTTCGCCGTGAATGGCGAAGCCGATTCACGCGGCTTCCGCGCCGTCGGAGTCCTCGCCGATTACGCGGAAGTCGAGGAACAGTATGAAGGCGCAATCGAGCAATTCCTCCGCGACGAACTCGAATACGTGGTCGTCGAGACTTTCGATCACGCTCGCGCCGGCGTCAGCCTCTTGCGCGAAGAGATGGGCGGTCGCGCCACTTTCTTCGTCGATTCCCTGCGCCAAATGAAGTACGAGCCCCGTCCCGACTCCGCGTCTCTTTCCTCCGCGGGCATCGTCTCGCGTCTGGATCGACTCGTCGAATTCCGCGACCCGCTTGGCCCCGCGGCCAAGCAATTCTTGTCCAAGCTCGAAGGCGCTTATTTGATTGAAACCGCCGCCGAAGCCGAAAAACTCGCGCGTGAAAATCCGCAACAGTATTTCGTCACGCTCGACGGCACCTGCTACCACGGACGCATGGTCACCGGCGGCCGTCCCGGTGAAGCCGGCCCGCTCGCTCTGAAGCGCGAACTGCGCATGCACGAAGCTGAAGTCGTTCGCCTCGAACGCCTCGCTTCCGAAACGCAAGCCGACCTGGCTCGTACGCAAGAAGATCAGCGCCGCATTGAAAGCGAATTGGAACAGAAGCTCGCCGCGCACGTCGAATCCGAGAAAACTCGCGTGAGCGCCTTCCATCAATTCGAACAGGCTCGCGAAGATCTTGCGCGCGTCGAACAGCAGGTCGCTGAAGCGCTTCGCGAAGTGGCTCGCCTTCAGGCTGAAGCCGAACAGGCCCGCGCGCGCGCTTCGGAAGCTCGCCTCCTGAGCGAACAGACCCTTGTCTCTCGCGCCACCGCCGAGCAGGAAGCCGCCGCGGCTACGGAGCGTCTTGCCACGCTGCGCGAAAGTGTTCTCGCCCAGCAAACCGAACTCGCGTCCCGCCGCGAGGAACTGGCTGCCATGGCCGAACGCCTGGCGAATGCTGAAACGCTCGAGTCGCGTCTCGGCGAGGAGTCGAGCCAGGCCCTCGAGCGTCTAACGATACTAACCGGCCAGCGCGATGCTCTCGCGCGCGAGAAAGCCGAACGCGAATCGAGCAATTCCCAACTCCAACAGCAGGTCGAACACTATCGCAACGAGAAATCACAATTCGAACAGCGTCAGGTCGCGCTCGAACAACAATGGAATTCCCAGCGCGAACGCGCCGCGACTCTCGATGAGAATCTTCGCGCGCGACGCGTTTTACTCGACGAAGTACGCGCCAATCGCAGCCACCACGAAATCGAAAAAGCTCGCAACGATTCCGATCGCGAACATCTCCGTCAAACGTGCATTTCCGAAGCCAGCGCTCAGCCCGAAGAATTGATTGCGCAACAAGAACAGCTTCTCACCGGAGAGGAATTGATCACCACCGAAGCCAGCTACATGGGCATCAAAGAGCGCCTCGAGTCCATGGGTCCTGTCAACATGATGGCTCTCGAGGAGTATCAGGATTGCGACCAGCGCAATACCTTCCTCACGCGCGAGCGCGACGACCTCGTCCAGTCCATTCAGAACACGCAGCAAGCCATCACCGAGCTCGATACGGTCTCGCGGCAGAAATTCGAAGAGGCTTTCACCGTCATTAATCGCAATTTTGGCGAAGCTTTCCGTACTCTCTTCGGCGGCGGCAGCGGCGAAATGCGCCTCACCGAGCCGGATAGTTCTGGCGATTGCGGCATCGACATCGTCGCGCAGCCACCGGGCAAGCGGCTGCAAAATATTATGCTGCTCTCGGGAGGCGAGAAAGCCATGACCGCGCTCGCGCTCCTGATCGCTGTGTTCCGTTTCCAGCCGAGTCCTTTCTGCATCCTCGACGAAGTCGACGCGCCTCTCGACGAAGCCAACGTTGGCCGTTTCAACCGCATGCTCCTCGACATGGGCGAGCAAACCCAATTCATTATTGTCACGCATAATCGCAAGACAATGGAAATGGGCTCGATGCTCTACGGCGTCACCATGCAGGAGCCCGGCGTTTCAAAACTCGTCTCGGTTCGCTGGGACGAACACGCGCAATCCACGGCAGCATAAAAATTTGTGCTTGCAATTTGCGTTGGATTGCGAAAAAGTTTTCCTCAGCTCGTCTTCTTACCCGATTGACATCTCGTTTCTCTGCGCTAGAATTACGTCCTCTTTACTAGGATGGAAAACCTTGGCGACCCCTGTGGCTTATCCAACAATTTCACAAACGGATTTTCCGGGATTAAAACTTCTCGCGCGCGGTAAGGTTCGCGACATTTACGAGCTCGGCGATCGCCTCTTGATCGTCGCCACGGACCGCCTTTCGGCCTTCGACGTCATTCTACCCACGCCGATTCCCGACAAAGGCCGCGTGCTCACGCAGCTTTCGCTTTTCTGGTTCGACAAGCTGGCTGGTCTCGTTCCGCATCACGTCATCAACGCGACCGATTTCTCCGGGCCGCTCGCGCCCTATCAGGATGCACTGAACGGCCGCGCCATGATTGTGCGCCGCACAAATCCGATTCCCATCGAATGCGTCGCGCGCGGCTACATCTCCGGCTCGGGCTGGAAGGATTATCGCGCAACAGGAAAAGTTTGCGGCATTCCGCTCCCTGCGGGCCTGAAGGAGTCCGACAAACTGCCTGAACCGATTTTCACGCCTGCGACGAAAGCCACTTCCGGCCACGACGAGAATATTTCCTTCGACGAAGCCGCCGCGCAAATCGGTCGCCCGCTAGCCGCGCGCCTGCGTGATATCACTTTGGAAGTGTATCGTCGCGCCTCGGAGTACGCCGCCGCGCGCGGCATCATCATCGCCGACACGAAACTCGAATTCGGCCTCGTTGGCGACGAACTCATCTGGATCGACGAAGCCTTGACTCCGGATTCTTCGCGCTTCTGGCCCGCCGATTCTTATGAGCCCGGAAAAGCACAGCCGTCTTTTGACAAGCAGTTTGTGCGCGACTATCTCGAACGTATCGGCTGGTCGAAACAGCCGCCCGCTCCGGCGCTGCCGCCCGATGTAGTCAACGGAACGCGCGCCAAGTATCGTGAGGCGTACCAGCGATTGACCGGACATCCGCTCGATTAGAGCTTCTGCATTTTAGGCCCGCAGCTCAGCCCCCGGAGCCGCACTTCGGAGGATGCAATTGTGAAAGATCAGTTGGAAGTTCTTGTCGGGCAGATGGTGGAACGCGGCATCTTGCTCGAGGAAGCGCTCGGGGAATTCGAGCGCCGTTTCATCAAGCGCGTTATGGACCACGTGGAGGGCAATCAGTGCCGCGCCGCGCGCACTCTGGGAATTCACCGCAATACGCTTGGCCGCAAACTCGAAGAGTACAAGCTCGACCGTAACGGCCGCCGCCATTCCTAGCGTTGCGTCTGCGGCTGAAATAAAACCTGCATGAAATAAAAAACGGCCGTCCCAGAATCCAGCGGGACGGCCGTTTCTCTTGTCTCTGAAAGCTTACCGCGCGCCTGGCTTGCGCGGCTTCCGCTTCGGAGCGCCCTTTTCCGCAGGGATCACTGAAGCGTCCACCTTGCATTTGTCAAAGTGCACCAAAAACGGCTGCGTGTCGTAACTCGTCAGCGTCCCCGTAAACTTGATTTCGCTGCCCTTCTCCAAACGAGCCGCTTCAGGTTGCACGGGAGCAGGAGCAGCCGTCTGCGCGGCGGCGCCCGCCGCCGGTGTCGCCGTAGCGGCATCCGTATGCGGAGCAGTCCAAACGGTCACGTCCAGATTGGGTGTTGTCCCAGCCTGAATTTCCTCGCCAGTCGCCGCCGTGAACACCTTGAAATCGATCGAATCCGTTCCTGGCGTAATCTCAATAATCTTACCGACAACGTCCGGAATTTCCTGACCGCAAACGGCAAGCCACGTCATTTTTCCCTTGTCGCCGCCGGCCTGCAAATCAGTCAAGATCGAAAGCAGGTTGCTCGATTGCAGCACTTTGCTCAAATCCGTCGCACTCGGCAAAGTATAAGTCGCTGGCCGCGCCGGCGTCGTTCCAGCCAACTGGATCAACTCGCTCATCTGCTGGTCGAGCAGCGTCCCGCAAGCCGGCTGCTCGTAATTGAACATCTGCGCGCGCAGATAAGTCCGCATCTGCGCTTCGCCGGGCCCCTTCAACGCGATCGAACGCGCCAGCGCCCAGAAACCGTTCATGTACAGGTCGTTCGCCCCCGGGTCTGTTGTTGCAGCAGCCGCTGGAGGCTGCCCATTCGGCGGGGTCGCCGGCGTTTCCGGCGTCTTAGGTGTCTGCTGTCCCGCCAATTGCAGGTACGCGACGCCCAACCGAAAATATGTCGCCGCGTCGTCCGACTTATCCGCCAGCACCGCATTGAACGAATCGATCGCGCCCTTATAATCCTTCAACTGGAACGCCGCCGAGCCCGCCGTGTAATTAAACAAAATCTCGGGTGGCTTCTTCTGCTGCGCGAACTGATCGTCTGTCATATTCGCCGGCTTAGAAAGTTCTCCCAGTGCCTTCAGCCCATCGAGCGCCGCCTGGCGAGCTTTCGTCAGCTCATCCTGCGCGTTGGGATCCTTCTCGTTGAAGACTTGGTTGAACGCGACGGCGCGAATGTACAGCGCCTGCAATCTGTCGCCCGTCACCTTTTCCTTCGTAACGCCGGGAATCACAGTCAGCTTGTCATCCGGCACGGCTAGGAACTTGTCGATGGCCTCGATTGTCTTCGGATAATCCTTCAACTGGTTGTAGGCCTGATAGTCCGTCTGATACACCAGCGGCAACAGCACCGAACTCGGAAACTTCGACGCAAAATCGTCGCACGACTGAATGCGCGCCTGTGGGTCCGTCTGGCTGGCGCAAGCCTGAAAAGCGTTGTACTCAGCAAGCGTGTACGGCGTTTTGGCGGCTGGCGGTTGTTGCTGATCTTGGGCGGACGCCAGCGGGGCGGCCAAACTCAGCACAGCGGCCACAAACACCAAAAGCCCGTTCGCGGCGAAACTTTTTCGCATCATCTTTCTCTTGCCTCCCCGATCAGATTCGCAACCATCTGCAGGCATCTTCGAGATTGCTCTGGCTAAGATTGCGGGCGTGCAGAAAACTCTCGGATTATAGGGAAACCTCCAGAGCCGTGCAAGGCCATTCCCACGAATCCGTGTTCGCGTTCGTTGGCCCGGTCGCCCAGGTAACGTCGCTGCTCTGGTGATAAGATGATGAATGTCAGTCAAACGTCGCCCCGTGCGTTTTCGCTCTGGGAGTCTTCGCCTTTGTCTTTTGCTTTGCGGGTACCCCATCCTGAGCGCCCGTGAACTTTGGGCGCGAAGGGTGGGGTTTTTCGATTTTCGATTTTCGACTTTGGCAGGAGTCGCATCATGCCCACTGAAAATCCTCTCGCCGGACAGTCTGCCCTCATCACGGGTGCCAGCCGAGGCATCGGCTTCGCCATCGCTCGCCGCCTCGGCCAAATGGGCGCGCGCGTCAGCCTTTGCGGACGCGACAAAAAAGCCCTCGAAGACGCGGCCACGCGCCTCCGCAACGAATCCATCGACGCTTTCGGTCTCTCCGCCGACGTCTCGCGCGCCGATCAAGTTGCCGCCCTCGTCGACGCCACTCTAAAAAAATTCTCCGCCATCGACATTCTCGTCAACAACGCCGGCTTGGGCCGCTTCGGTCCCATTCATCAACTGAACGAAACGGACTGGGATGCAGTGTTAGACACCAATCTCAAGGGAGTGTTCCTCGTCAGCCGCGCCGTCATTCCCGGAATGCTTGCGCGTTCGCGTGGCCACATCATTAACATCAGTTCACTTGCCGGTAAAAATTCCATGCCCGGCGGCGGAGCCTATTGCGCCTCCAAATGGGGCTTGCTCGGCCTCACCTACTGCATGGCGGAGGATCTCCGCGCCCACGGCATCCGCGTCGCTTCCATTTGCCCCGGCTCCGTCGCCACGGACTTTTCTCACAGCTCCACAAAGGACGCAAAAAAAATGCTCCAGCCCGACGACGTAGCCCACGCCGTCGCCATGCTCCTCACCCAAGCCCCCCAAAGCTTCATCAGCGAAGTCCTCCTCCGCCCCACCCAAAAACCCTAGCAAGCCGCGTTAGCTCTCGATTTTCCGGGTGCCCCATGCTCGTTTTGTGAGCGTGGGGCTTATTCCTCGGCCTACAGTGGGGCTGGCTGCCCGCCACCCGCGCAACGCTTTCGTAGGGGCAGGGTTTACCCCGCCCGCGCGACGCGCGTCGCAGAACGCTCGCAGGCTTGCCCTTGCGGATGCCCCATGCTCGTTTTGTGAGCGTGGGGCCCTTACGTGGCACAGGCTTCAGCCTGTGCGCCTTTGCCTTGGGTTTTGTGGAGTGCAGCGGCTCGACGCCGCTTTGGCGTGCCGGAGGCGCTTAGCGCATAGCCTCCCGGCCTGCCCCATGCTCGTGTTGCGAGCGTGGGGCTTCTTCCGACGCCGCGTGTCGAGACAAGTCCGCCTAGTCCTAGCGGTTGAACGGATACTCCTGCACCCAATGGAATCCGCGGCTTACCAACAGGAATTTTGAGCGATCAAACAATTCCAGCCGCGCGTGGACTTTGTGCCCGTCGAAACTTCCGTCCAGCACTAACTGCCCCGGCGCTGGCTGCAAGAACGAAAAATTTGCCTTCCACTTCGCGTCGGCCGATTTCGTAAGCACGACGGTCTTCGCGCCCATGTTGACGCTCGCTCTGTAATACTGGTCTTTCTCATCCATCTGCTGAATGTCCGCGTACTCGGAATTCTCCCCAAAACTCTCAAAGATGACGCGCCTCCAGCGCGCATTGTCCGTCAGCAACGGCGGACGCGCCTGCCCATCCAGAGAGAAATCCTCGACTGTCCAGATTCCATACAGCGGCGACGTCGGGGCTCCCGCGCCGGACGTTCTCTCATACTGTACGGAGCCATACAGATTCGTCGCCAACAGAGCCACACACACGAGAATTTGAGCCGCGACCGCGATGCGATTCGCCAACCGCCCCCGGAAAAGCGGCTTCTGCGAGGACGGCGGCGCCGCGCGGTCGAGGAAAAACACGTCGGCCAATCGCCGCGCATCGGGCGCCAATAAGAAGACCGCCAGCAGAATCAGTTCAAACGCGAAAAGCTTCACCGGAACGTCATACGTCATGTTCAGCGTAAAAATATTGATGGCGTCGGCCAAACAAATCAGCGCCCCAAACATTGTGGTGCGCGGGAAGAACAAAAAAATCCCGCCCGCCAGCTCGGCGGAGCCGGCAAAAATCTCATAGCCTTTCGCCGCGCCGATCGACGCCCAAAGAACTCCCATCGGCGAAAGGTCGCCATAATGCTCCAGCAATCGGTTCAGGCTCGGAAACGGCATCTGCAGCGGGAGCACTTTCGCAGCGCCGTACGAAAACATCGTCGCGCCAAGCGACAATCGAATGAACACCCGAAACCACGAATAAAGCCTGCCGTAACTCTGGCGCCTTCGATCCAGAATTGACCAGATTGCCGTCGCGATGATTGCAATCACAAGAAGGCAAAACGTCTGTACCCAATCAAACGCCTTGTCGCCGCTCCCGCTTCCAGTCACCACCAACGCATATCCCACGTGAAACACATGTTTCGCAGTCCACGACACCACCGCGCGGAACGGCCCCAGCGACCCAATCTCCACCGAGATAAACGGCA